>CAIYZW010001061.1 GCA_903930725.1 uncultured Bacteroidota bacterium | reverse complement strand
TATGCTGTAGGAGGGGATTTAGAAGGGATTAATAATTTCAATTTAATTATTAAAACTACCGATGGAGGTTTAAACTGGGCAATTCAAATGGCACAGGGAGGTTTTACATTAATGTCAGTATTCTTCACTGATGATAGTGAAGGGTATGCGGTGGGAGGGTATCAAATAAATGGTATGGGTGAAGGGGGTGTAATTTTAAAAACCACCGACGGAGGAACAAACTGGCTTACTTTATCTTACGGAACGACGGATTGGCTGACATCAGTAAATTTTTCGGATGCGAATACTGGTTATGCTGTTGGCTGGTACGGCAATATCCTGAAAACTATCGATGCAGGCACAACATGGTCTGCTCAAACCAGCGGAACCACAAACAATCTGAATGCTGTTTTCTTTCCCGATTTTAATACCGGGTATATTGTTGGTGATAAAGGAACTATCTTAAAAACTAACAATGGAGGAGGTCCCACCGGAATAAATGAAAAATATCAGGCAAGTAGCATAAAAATCTACCCAAACCCAGCCTCCAATAAAATTGCCATCAGCATGCCAGAACTAGGCAACAATTTAAGTGGCACTGTATCAATTTTTGGAATGACCGGACAGGTTATGATTAATCAACAGTTTCAGGGTTCCGGAACGGAGATAAATGTTGGTTCACTTCCCAGGGGAGTTTATTTTGTCAGGATTATGAGCCGGCAAAAAAATGAGGTTAGAAAGTTCATTAAGGAATAAAATACAGGAGCGTTGTTGTAAATTCCTTAATTACCTTTGTTTCATCATGAAATCTTCTACAGGCAAAGCATGTTTTATCGTTCTTCTGATCCTTTTTTTCAACGGAAAGGTTTTTGCTCAGCTATCCGAGCAGGAAAGCCTTCCGCTTCAAATAGCAGCAGAAACCAATGATACTGTAAAAATCGAATTAATTGTACGCTACATGATGCGCTGGGCACCCCTTCCTGAATCAGAGAAATGGTACAATGAAGTCAGGACGCTTTCTCTGAAAAATAATTATAGGCCGGGTTTGATTTATTATCAGTTTTATGAAGGTTTTATGTTATCGGAAAACGGTAAGTACGATGAGGCCATTGCAAAAATTCAAAGCTGCATCGACGGCTTGGATTCATTGGGAATTGTTCAACTTTGGCAGTATCCCCTCTATCAAATTCGTTTCATGCATTTTTCAGCCGGCAAACCTGTGGAAATGTTCCGGTATTTCACTGAAAAGGTTGCCTACTATAAAAAGCACGGACCCATCGAAAATACTGCAGCCTGCTATCATAGTCTGGGGAAATATTATTTATTCATTGCTGACTATGATAAGGCAATCGGGTATTTTATGCGCGCAAAGGACATTTATAGCACTTTTGATCAATGGGGGGTAATGAATGAAACGGGAATAATCGGATCAACTTACCAGAAATGGGGAAATCTGGACAAAACAGAAGAATATCTTCATTCTTTCCTGGATGGAATGATAAGATTGCACGACGTTTATAATTCAAATGCTTATGATGCTTTAGGAGATATTTATTTCGAAAAACAGGATTTCAGACAGGCGTTAAAATATTATTTTATTGGTGAGAAACACTATGAACAGCCTCATTTCAAGGCTTCAAACTTTGTCAGCATTGCAATGGTTTATGTGCAACTAGGTGATTACGATAGTGCATTTATTTATCTTGAAAAGGCAGAGAAGATAAGGCAAAAGGAAAAATCGGGAATCTATTTTGCGAATAATTTTGATGATATCGATTTTTATTTCTACAAATATTATGCTGCTACCGGTGACAAAAAGCTGGCACTCCAATACCTTGAAACTTCATTCAAAGTGGCACAGACCTCACAGAACATGGAGCTTCTCCTAAAGTACTCCAATGAACTTCAGTCCTATCTCATGAAACAGGGAGATTCTCTTCAGGCACTTGGCTATCTGTTTAATTACCAAATACTTCAGGATTCATTGAACAAAATAAATACCCAATTCCGGATTGCCTCCTATGAAATTGAACAACAGCAGCAACAGCAGGAAGCCGAAATCGAGAACCTGCAAACCCAGAAAGCCACCCAGCGAAACTATTATCTGATTGGCGGAGTTTTTCTGGTAATGATTATTCTGGCGGCGTTCAGCCGTTTTCGCTATAAACGGAAAAGGGACGAAGAACAGCTTACCACCGATTTCAAAAAACAATTAGCTCAGGCCGAAACCAAGGCTCTGCGTTCTCAGATGAACCCGCATTTTATCTTCAACAGCCTCAATTCGATCAATAGTTTGGTGATGGAAGAAAAGCACGAAATCGCCTCGGAATATCTCATCAAATTTTCAAAACTGATAAGGTTGATTCTTGATAATTCGCGCAGCGAAACCATCACTATCGAAAAAGAATTGGAAACCTTAAAATTGTATGTAACCCTCGAAAGTGCCCGCTTTGATAATAAATTCAAATGCGTTTTTGTGGTTTCAAAAAACGTAAACACCAGCTCCATCATGATTCCGCCAATGCTTTTGCAACCTTTCGTCGAAAATGCCATCTGGCATGGTTTGATGCAGAAAGAAGGCGAAGGAAACATCACCATCGAAATTAGGATTGAAGGTGAAGAAACTTTAAAACTTTCAATTACCGACGATGGCATTGGCCGTGAAAAGGCGGCGGAACTTAAAAGCAAATCAGCCACGCATAAATCCCACGGATTAAAAGTTACCTCACAGCGCATCGAAATGATGAACAAGCTCAATTCGACCGGTGCACAGGTAAATATTTTTGATTTGCACGATGATCAGGGTAATGCCACCGGAACCAGGGTGGAGTTGGTTATTCCGTTTTAGAATTTTGAGGTCTGGCAACACAGCAAATCCAATCCTACAAAATCGGTTAGATTAATCTCAAATACATTCAAAAAACACAGTAATTCGGCTAATTTCCGCCTGCCATTTTTTTACCCAAATCGTCAACTATCGCCAAAAACCTACCAACTACCAACTTTTTCCTACCGGTTATCAATTCCCTCTTGATTTCGCTTTTCCCGGAACTTACATTTGATGGAATAAAAATCAGGTATTCTATGAGGGCTTACCGGGTTTTAAAAATTTAATAATTAATGAGGTTTTTTTTACAATCAAACAAATCATTTATCATGAAAAAAACAATTTACACAATTCTCGTTCTGGCATTATTCACTTTTGTAAATGCCTTTGGCCAAAGACCCGTTATCGAGCTTACCTTTACCGCCACTTACGGCGGACAGTTTGTTGAACCCGACAGCATCAACATCCAGAACATGACGCAGGGTGGCGACACAACACTTTTTGCACCCAATTCGGTGCTGGTGCTTGATTATGTAACCGGAATTGGTGAAAATACCCAAATTGGAACCAACCGGTTTTCGGTTTCACAGAATTTTCCCAATCCTTTTGATGGACAAACTTCGGTTACGCTATATGTTCCCGAAAAAGAGCTGATCAAAATCAGTGTTTCTGATTTGATTGGGCGAGAGGTGGCCAATTTTGCCGACATTTTGGATGCTGGCAGCCATTCATTCACCTTTTATGCCGGGAATGAAAAATACTACTTGTTAACCGCAATATGCAGCAACATCAGCCAATCTATCAAAATGATGAACTTCGGCAACGGCGGGCATCAGATAAAATTAGATTATCAGGGTAAAGCCGAAAGTGCAGATTTCAAATCCCAAAAAGCAGTCAGCATTTTTGGTTATGCTCTTGGCGACCATTTGCGGTTTATCGGCTATTTTGAGATGCCTGCCGGAACAGGAAGTGATGTGCTGGAAGACACACCGCAAACCAGCAAAACTTACGAATTTAAAATTCTGGAAGGCATTCCTTGTCCGGGAACGCCCAATGTAACCTACGAGGGGCAAACATACAAAACCGTTCAAATTGGCGACCAATGCTGGTTTAAAGAGAATCTGAACGTTGGAAAACTGGTTGATGGAAGCGAAAATCAGACAAACAATGGTGAAATCGAAAAATATTGCTACAACAACCAGGAGGATAGCTGCAATATTTATGGTGGCATGTACCAGTGGAATGAATTGATGGACTATTCAACCACGCCGGGCGCAAAGGGAATTTGCCCGGATGGCTGGCACCTGCCCACCGATGGTGAGGTCTGCACACTTGCCATGTACGTTGATCCTACCGTAAATTGCGGCCTTGTTGGATATACCGGTACCGATGGCTCCGGAAAAATGAAATCAAACGGAACCGTCGAAGAGGGAACGGGTTTGTGGTTTGATCCGAACACGGGTGCAACAAACGAAAGCGGATTTACTGTGCTACCGGGAGGCGTTCGTTGGTCCGATGGAACCTTCCTGTACTTAGGCCAGGTTGGAGGACTCCAGACTTCTTCCCAAAAGTACTCAAGCACCTCCTGGTTTTGGGGATTGAACAACATAAGTGCTGCCTTAGTTCGTGACAATTATGACAAAAGTCTTGGTGAAAGTGCCCGCTGCATAAAGGATTAATGAATAAATTGAAATAAGTTTGTAAGATAATCCTGAAATATATTTTTAAAAGAGGCTGTTTTCATGGCAGCCTCTTTTTAAACAGTCATCATTCAAAAGTTTGTACTTTTACTCCAATGAAAATCTTCACCTTCAAAATTTGGTTTTTTGTTTTTCTGTTCCTTGGGTTCGGAGGAAATATTTTTTCACAACAAACCGGAAGTGAAAAGATTTTGCAGCAAATTTCACAAGAAACCAATGATACTACCAAAATCAGACTGCTTGTTAAATTGTGGTTGTATTATGTCACTAACGATTCGATGTACAAGGAAAAATATTTAAAACAAGCATCTGAACTTTCGAAAAAGACGAACTTCAGATATGGACTGGCCTGGAGTGAATACTATGAAGGACTATTACTGTCCCGCCTTGGCTGGTATGATGAAGCTATTGAAAAATAT
>CAIYZW010001060.1 GCA_903930725.1 uncultured Bacteroidota bacterium | reverse complement strand
ATGGCGATCAGGGCAGGTATTTAGGATGTGCGCAAAACCTTATTCATGGATTTTATTCGGCACCTGCTCCTAACATCGACCTTCGCAGTGGTCCAGGATACCCTGTTATTTTGATGCCTTTTTTAGCATTAAAATTGCCGTTGATGTGCATCACGTTGATGAATGCATTTTTCTATTATTTTTCTATCATATTATTATTTAAAGCTTTAAAGGAAATAGTATCTTTTAGCATATCGCTCACATTCAGCCTTGGATGGGCATGTTATTATATTGCTTACCAGAACATTCCATATATTCACACCGAATCATTTACCTACCTGTTAGGTACGTCGCTTATCTTTTTAATTATCAAGGCATTTAAACCTGATATAACAGGCAGTGCCAGGAAATATGTATTGCTCTCTGGATTTGTTTTAGGATATATTGTTCTTACCAAAATGATCTTTGGCTATGTGCTTCTTATTATGCTGGCAGGAAGCTGCCTGTTGTGGATAATTAACAGGAAAAACGTAAACTATCACAAGGGTCTTCTGATAGTCTCCCTGGCTTTTCTTACAACAACACCATACTTGCTGTATACGTATAATCTGACTGGCAAACTTCTTTACTGGGGAAATGGTAATGATAGCTTGTATTGGATGAGTACACCGTATCATGGCGAATATGGTGACTGGAAAAGTGACCTGAGCCTAAATCCCCCGGCAAATGGTAATTTTAATATTGCTGGTGCAGATAGTGTACTGAAGGTTAATCATGGCGCAGATTTCAAAGAATTATATAAATATAATAACATAGAGCGGGATGACATCTATACCAGGTTGGCTATAAAAAATATCAAGTCGCATCCTGTGAAATTTGTGCAAAATGTTATATATAACGTCGGGCGATTGATTTTTCATTATCCGTTCTCGTATGCAGTACAACGTCCTAAAACACTGCTGGTCTTTCCAATTAACGGAATTCTCTTTACACTAATGTTATTTAGCCTGATACCTACTTTTCTGAATTGGCGTAAATTTCCTTATTCTGTCCGGTTTCTTGTAATGATAGTACTTTTATACCTTGGAGGAAGTTCACTTGTATCAGCAATACTCAGGATGTTTACCATTGCAGTTCCTTTTCTTCTTGTTTGGATAGCTTATGTTTTTCAGAATTCAATTAAATTTAACCTTAAGTTTAGTAAAAAGACTTAAACAACTGGCTGATTAGTAGATCTGGGAATGAAAAATTAAAATTCAGATTTCATTTCCTAAATATTAAGTCAATATAAATATTGTTAAGAATTCTGATGAAAATACTGCAGATTAATAATTGTCATTACAGAAGAGGAGGCGCTGATGCAGTTTATTTAAATACTGCGGAACTGCTTGTCAGTATGGGTGATGAAGTTGTGTTTTTCTCTGCAGCAGCTAAAGAAAATGACAGCACTATAAATAGCAGGTATTTTGTTCAGAAAATAGACTTCCTGGAACTTTCAACCAGCGCTAAAATTCTAAAAACGCCGAGATACCTGTATTCACGGGAATCAGGAAAAAAGTTACAAGAACT
>CAIYZW010001059.1 GCA_903930725.1 uncultured Bacteroidota bacterium | reverse complement strand
GTGTAAGTCAGATTACCATACATCGTAAGCCATGAAACAAATTCATACTGTACCTCAGTCTCAATACCTTGAATAAAAGCTTTTGTGAAGTTATCTTTGGTGTAAACTCTTTCACCATCATAAATTGTGTCGTTGTTGTAGGTCGAAGGAATGCGCTCAATCAGGTTGGTAAGAAAATTTTTATACAGAAAAACTGACCATGAAAGCTTGTCGTACTTCGATTTCCAACCAATTTCGGTGTTTAACGATTGTTCTGGTTTCAGGTTTTTGTTTGGAACTTCGATTCCGGCAGCAAAAGAACCAAAACTGCTGAGATCGTTTAAGTTTGGAACTCTGAAAGCATTGTATGCTGAAGCAATTATGCGATGATGTTCGGTGAGTTTGTAAGCAACTGATGCGCTGCCTACCAATGCTGACGGATTAATATCAACATCGCCAAATTCGGCATCGGTTGCTTTAATTTTGTAAAAGTTAAACCGTCCTCCCATTATGAAGTCCAATTTATTTGCAGTTAAAGTGTGTGATGTAAAAACGGCAATATTTGAGCTTGTTGATCCGTCGGGATAATAACCACGTTTTTCGGTTTCGGTTCCGTTATTTTTTTCGGTTTTCGAACTTTCGACTTTATCAAAATAAAACTCAACTCCCGATGATATAGCCCAGTTTTCGGAAGGATTTGAATGCACCTCGACGTTGCCTCCATAAGTGTTGACCAGGTCGTGTTCGTCGGTGATTTTAGTTTGCCCGGTTTTTTGTAAAATCCGGGTTTCATCACACTGGTTTAATGAGGCCGTAAAATTTACCTGTCTGAACCATTTATTCGAAAAGTTGATTTTTAGCCTGGCATAGCCCAATTGTCTGATTTGAGGATCGAAATGATATTTTGAGTAGCCGCTGATAATCTTATCGTACCTTGGAACATCATTCTGGCGGTCGTATTGGTAGGCCAGAATCAGTTCGCTGTTTTTATAAATACGAAGCCGTAATTTGGCATCAGCCGAATATTGCCGGTAACCTGTGGGCGTTTCTTTACCGAGGGTGTCGCCTGCAACAATATCACCAAAATCATGATAAGTAAACCCGCCCAAAAATGTGGCCTTTTCGCTGGCAAGTTCAATTTCACCTCTTCCAGTTTTTTCCATGTCTTCGGTCATCCATTTTCCGTAAACATGGCCGCCTGCTTTAAAACCCGAATTTGAAAATGCCGGGTCTTTTGTGAATACCTGAAGTACGCCACCCAGCGCATCGCTGCCATACAAAACAGACCCTGCACCCCGCACAATTTCAATTTTATTAATGCTGAGCGGATCAATGGTGCTCAGATATTGGTTAGGCCCATAACGGAAAGTTGCATTATTCAATCTGATGCCATCAATAATCTGAAGGTTTTGATTACCGGTTAATCCCCGGATGAAGGGAGATCCACCAGCATGATTGGTTTTTTGCATAAAAACACCGGTTGCACCCATCAGGGCTTCAGGTGTACTTCGTGCAGATTCGTGTTTCAACGATTGGGAGTTGACAACAGAAATGGCTTCCGGAGAAGTAAATTCCACCGACTCCATCCGGCGGGCAGAAATTACAATTTCGTTATTCAGGCTAATGCTGGTGGGTTGCAAATAGATATTTAAATTCAGGTTGCCGTTGGATGTAACTTCAACTTCCTTTTCAAAAATGAGATAACCAACCATCGTGGCCATAACCTTGAATTTACCCTGTTGAATGCCGGCAATTTTATATGCACCTGTCTTGTCAGTAACTGAGCCATAACGGCTGTTGGTCAAATAAACGGCCACATTGGCTAAAGGGTGGTCGAATTTTGTGTCATAAACAAAGCCACTGATTTCCTGGCTTTTTACTTGTAATGAAATCAAAGCCAGCAAACTAATTATAAAAATTTTCCATTTCATGATGAATAAAAATTAAATTAATCAACTTATGATTTACAAACTAAAATTCAAACCACCTCTGATAAAACGGCCAACAGCGGGATATAAAAATTGCTTGTCGTTTTGCAAATAGCCTGTCGAGAAATAATCTTTATCAAAAATATTTTCGACATCAACATACAAAGTCACAAATTTCCATTTGTAATCAATGCGGGCACTCAAAACCGTGAAAGGTTTCAGTTTTTCGGTGTTTTCATCATCAAGCCACATTCCGCCAGCACCATTCATCAACAGCGAAGCCCCAATTCCTTTACCGGTCGAATAACTTACTCCCATCAGATATGAAGTGTTTGGAATTCCCTTTAAAAACTTGTCCTTATTATCGCCTGAAGCAAATTTTACTTCGCAATAATCAACGTTAACAAAGGCATTCCAAAACTTCTTATAATTAGCTTTAATTTTTGTTTCTAGCCCGGTATGATTACTACTTGAAATATTTTTATAAGTATAGGTCGAAAGATCGAAGTCAATTTCATTTTTTACTTCGGTGTAATAGCCGGCAAGGCTTATTTCGCAACTAAACGATTTGGAAAAATTATAATGCTGGTAAGTTCCGATTTCCCAATTATAACTTTTCTGCGGCTCGAGTGCACTGTTTGCAAATGGAGGAATTTTCATAATACTCCAGAAGCTGCCTATTCCAGGCATGGTAATATATGCAGCCGAATTCAGCGAATTTAAATCGGCAATCTGATTAATTGTAGGTGCTTTAAAAGACTGGCTATAACTAAGATACACACTTCCGGAATAATCCTCCTCCTTACCAGTTATTAAATTTAATGCAAGTTTTGGACTTAATGATGAATTGATTTTGGAAATAGTTGTGTCGGGCCATGGCTTGGTTCCATTAAAATCGTCACTTAAAATATCGTATCTCAGGCCGGCAAAAAGGCTTAATGGCTCCAGAAGAATTATTTCGCTGCCAAGCCAGGCCGCCGATTTAAATCTAAATCCTTTGCCTTTGGCGTTTAAAGTATCATTAGGTGCGAAATTATTTTGGTAATCATTTTCAAAGCCGGTAAAACGGTCGTAAACCGAATAATCATAATTTCCATAATTGGCCTCGATACCACCGGAGATTTTCAGGTTATCATCTGGATTTTCATTAAATACCCTGATTGCCAAATCAATCTGATTAGTTTTAATATTTTTAAGTTTCGTATCTCCAAAGTAG
>CAIYZW010001058.1 GCA_903930725.1 uncultured Bacteroidota bacterium | reverse complement strand
TTTGCAAGCGGAAAACACTATCTTCCATCCGAACAGTTAACACCGGGACGTACCGATTACGGAACAAATAAAAACTTTACCTGCATCCGTTATGCCGAAATCCTGCTCATGTATGCTGAAGCACTTACACAGGGCGCTTCGGGTTCAGCTGGAACCGCCGACGAAGCCGTAAACCTTGTTAGGACAAGGGCTGGCCTAAACTCTCTCACAGGCGTTACAAACGATCAGGTAATGGACGAAAAGTTCGCTGAGCTTGCCATGGAATGGGGAACCCGTTTCTATGATATGGTTAGACTTGGAAAAACTGCCGAACTAAATTATGATGGAAAAGTTTTTTCAGCCGAAAAAACTTTCCTACCTTATCCTCAAAACCAGGTGGATCAACTGCCAATCCTGGGTCAATAAGTGTATGTTTGAACAATTAAAATTCTGATAAAATGAAATTACTTAAATATTTATTTATTTGTTCATTGTTGGCAGTGATAGCTGTCGCTTGTAACAAAGGGCTTGATCCAATAAATCCTGTTGACCCGGGAACCGATGAATTAAGTCCTGAAATCTCAATTACTTTTCCTACCGAAGGAAAAATCGTTCGGTCGCCAGATAGCGTTGCAACTGTGTTTTTTAAATTTTTGGCTTCTGATGATTTTGAACTAAAGTCGGTAGTGGTAAATTTAGATGGAACCGAGATAGGCAACATTACTTCATTTAAAGACTATCGCAGGCTTGATGCGTCTTTCGAATATGGCGAATTAAGGAATGGCGAACACACACTTACTGTTACAGCATCCGACTTTACGGATAAAACTGCTTCTAAAACGGTAAATTTTCTAAAGATAACCACCGAAGTTTATGTACCTCTCGATGGTGAAGTCATGTACTTCCCCTTTGATGGCGATTATATGGATGCCATTGCAGCGAAGGAGTTAACAATTGTGGGAGCACCTGATTTTGTTAATGAAGGGAAAATTAACCTTGCTTATCAGGGAGCAACAGACTCTTATCTCACCATCCAGACGGATGATATGATAACAACTCATGAATTCAGCGCCTCCTTCTGGATGAAAATTAATGCAGTACCAGATCGGGCGGGTATTCTGACTATGTCAGCTGAGGACTTGGCTAATCCAGGTTATCCAAATGTACAGAACTTGCGTACCAGCGGATTCCGCTTCTTCCGTGAGGCTTCAGGAACTAAACAAATCATAAAAGATAATGTTGGTTTTGGTACCGGTGAATGTTGGAACGATGGTGGCCTCGTTGATCCATCAACTGGCGAATGGTTCCACTTAGCTTTCACGATTTCCGAAACCACGAGCTCCATTTATATCAATGGTGAGCTTGCACGTGAATCAGTTCTTACAGCTCCTATCGATTGGACGGGATGCAATTTACTTTCTATCATGTCGGGTGCTCCTCGCTTCACAGAATGGAACCACTTTTCTGATCTGAGTTTATTGGATGAACTGCACATCTTCAAGAGAGTGTTGACCCCCGAAGAAATTCAAAGTTTCTATGCTGCTAAAAAGTAAAAAGAATTTCTGAACAGATTTCGATAAAAAGAGGGAAAGGTTAAACTTTCCCTCTTTTTATTTTCAGTCCAAAAAACCTGGATTCTGAAACAGTTAAACGAGCTGTGGTATTCGGTAAAACTGGTTTTTAAAAGAAAAATAGCATCCTTACAAAACAAAATAATGAACCCTAAAACCTTTTGAGCCTATCTTTGCAACCATGGAAATTATCGAAAAATACTTTACAAACCTCAGTCCTGTTCAAAAATCACAATTTGCCGGGCTTGCTGATATTTATAAAGAGTGGAACGAAAAAATAAACGTCATTTCACGTAAGGACATGGACAATCTTTACGAGAGGCATGTTCTTCATTCGCTGGGAATTGCGAAAGTCATTCGTTTCAAACCCCGGACTTCGATTCTGGATGCCGGCACCGGTGGCGGATTTCCCGGAATTCCACTGGCCATTTTATTCCCCGAATCGGTGTTTTTACTTGTTGATTCGATCGGTAAGAAAATCAAAGTAGTGGATGAAGTTATTAAAGCCCTCCAACTTCCAAATGTAAGGACCATGAATGTGAGGATAGAATCGGTAAAATGGGAATTCGACTTTATTACCTGCCGCGCTGTAACGCAAATGCCCGAATTTTTAAACTGGTCGAAAGGAAAGATTGTTAAAAAAGGTTTCAACGATTTACCAAACGGAATTCTTTATTTAAAAGGTGGCGATTTGCACGATGAACTGGCAAATCTTCAAAGGCATTTCAGGGTTTACGAGCTTTCATCCTTTTTTGAAGAAGAATTTTTCGAAACCAAAAAGCTAATTCATATCTGGTGATGTATTTTGGGATATTCTCCCAATTTTACGTCTTATCCCTTTTAATTTCTTAATGGTCAAATACTACCGAAATATCCTATTTTCCTAAAGAAAGAATGGTTTGTTCAAGTAGTAAAAACATTTTTTTTAGAGTATCGGGGTTTTACAAATCCTTAAAAGTCTTTCCTCTACCCAACAATCATTGCAACCCAATTGTTTTTGGTAATTTTTTGTTTGAGTTTAAGATTGTATTTTTCAGCTTCCTCTAATAAAATATTAACATCCTCCTCGTAAAACCCGCTGAGAAATATTTCACCATCAGTGTTGAGCGCCTTTGAATAATTTTGAATCTGTCCCAGCAAAATGTTCCGGTTGATGTTGGCAATGATGACATCGAAATTCTGATCTTCGATCAACGCATCATCTCCCTGCAAAACCTTAATGTTGCCGGTATTGTTGCGTTCGATATTTTCGACAGCATTTAAAAAAGCCCATTCATCGTTATCAATGGCCACAATTTCGGATTCACCCATTTTGGCGCATAAAATCGCCAGGATTCCCGTTCCACAGCCCATATCGAGGACTTTTTTGCCCTCCCAGCTTTTCCCGAGAATCAACTCAATCATCATCGAGGTAGTTTCGTGGTGGGCGGTTCCAAACGACATTTTTGGCTCAATCACCAACTCAAATTCAGCTTCAGGATTAGATGCATGAAAAGGCGCACGGATAAAGCATTTGCCGGCAACCATCACCGGGTCGAAATTCTTTTCCCAGGTTTCGTTCCAGTTTTCGGCTTTAATAAAATTAACTTCATAACTAAAAGGAATCATTTCGCTAATATCTTTCAGTGCTTCGTTAACCAGGCTTTCGTTATAAAGATTTTCGGGGATAAAAGCCTTCAAGCCGGTTTCGTTCTCTTCGAAACTTTCAAAACCGAACTCGCTCAGATGAGCGGTGATAATATCGCGGGAATCGGGCGCTGTTGCATCTTTTAATAAGATATTTACTTCAAAATAATTCATCAGGTGTGTGTATTTGTAATTTTAATTTTGGAATGGTGGAATGGTGGAATGGTGGAAGAATTGAATAGTGGAATGATCGGTTTTTGAAAATACCCAATCTTCCAGCTTCCCTTATCGTCTCCCCATCGCCCCATCTCCCTGTCTCCCCATCGCTTTTTCTTCACTGCTTGTATCGAAGCCATTTCCATAACTCGGCATAACTAACTTTTTTACCATACATCAAAATTCCGGTGCGGTAAATTTTGGCGGCCATCCAGGTTGCTCCCAGAAATGTTATCACCAGTAGCGCCATTGATAAGGATAACTCCCAGGGTTCAACGCCAAACGGGATTCGTACCATCATAATTACAGGTGAAGTAAGCGGGATTATCGAAAACCAGAAAGCCACCTGACCATCGGGGTTGGAGATGACAAACTGAGCCATCACAATCGAAAGAATGAGTGGAATTGTTACCGGAAACATAAATTGCTGCGTGTCGGCTTCGCTGTCAACTGCGGAGCCGATGGCCGCAAAAAGTGCGGCGTACAACAGATATCCGGCAAGGAAAAAGAAGATAAAAGAGCCCACAATTTCTAAATAATCTATTGATGCAACTGCCTCAATAATCTGAATATTCAAATCATCCTTTTCGGCCGATTTCTCCGAGAATTCTTTAAGTTGTTCGGCATTTAATATTTTTCCCTGAGGAGAAAACATTTTATCGGTTTTGGTAAGTTTACTGTCGCCAGCCATCGAAACCTGGAATATCATCACAATTCCGAAAGTAAGGAACACCCAGAGCAGAAATTGTGTCAGTCCAACCAGGGCAATCCCGACAATCTTTCCCATCATCAGTTGGAAAGGCTTAACCGACGAAATAATTACTTCGATAATGCGGTTGGTTTTTTCTTCGATAACGCCACGCATTACCTGCGCACCAAACATGAAAATAAACATATAAATCAAAACACCTGCAAAAATTCCAACAACCATGGTAACTTCTGTAAAACTCTCGGTTTCGGTGCCTTTTTCATCAATTTTAATGGTGTTGAGGTTGATGTTGGTTTTGATGGATTTAAGGATTCCCGGATCAACGCCTGAAACCTCCAATTTGAGGCTTTCGATTTGTTTGCGCATCACCTCTTTGATGTGGCTTTTTACATCAATTGATGGCTGATGGCCTGAATAAAGGATGGCGGTATTTGGAACGCTAAGTTCGGTTTTTGGAATATAAAGTAAGGCATAATTCCCGCTGGCCGAAAGGCCGTTTTTGGCGGTTTCGATAGCCATCGAAACCGGAACAAAGGTAAGCTCGCCGGTATTTTTAAACTGGTTTTTAAACAGGCTTGTTTCATCCAGCACCTGTATTACCTTTTTTTCGTTGGAGGTATTGGCCAGATAGAGCGGAATCACCCAGATGGATGCCATCAGTATGGGGCCAAGGATCGTCATTACTAAAAATGATTTCTTTTTGACCCGGGACAAATATTCCCGTTGAATGATGATGAGCGTCTTGTTCATGATGGATTATTTTTTTAAGGAACGGCTTTCGTATTCGTTAACTTTCGAAATAAAAATATCGTTCATCGTAGGCAGGATTTCACCAAAAGCATGGACTTCAACATCGGCGATGGCAAGT
>CAIYZW010001057.1 GCA_903930725.1 uncultured Bacteroidota bacterium | reverse complement strand
TAACCTCTGGGCGCTTTTAATCCCAACGAATTCTGTACAGCCCGCTTTACCGAAGTTCGTGCTGCAATCCGTTTATTAAGCGAAGGAGTTCTGAAACCAAATTTCATTGTTTTACAAAATAGGGAAATGATAAAGTACGGATATTAACAACACAAAACCGGGATCCCTTCAGGATTGAGAATAACATTATCCTTGTCCATTTCGCCGATATGAATGTTGTCGGGGGCCACTTTTGCCACAATGGCAACCAATTCGGGTTTGTTTTCTTTAATATAATTTAAGGTTTGCCTCGAATATCCAACCGAATAAACGAGTTGCTCTTCTTCGATTATTTCATACGGCCATTGGTGCGATTCCATGTATTTAATACTCAGATCGAGGTTGGTTTTCAGCGTATCTTCGAGTACAGGGCTGATGTAAATAACATACATTCTAATCAAACCATTTTCGGATAATAACGAATGTGCGGTCTCCAATTTCCGGGAATAATCGGAATGCTTATCAATGGGGATAAGTACGTTGGAAAATCCGTTTTCGGGCCAGATAGAATTATCCTGAACAACCAAAGAAGGAACGGGAAGCGCCTGAACAACTTTTAAAATATTGGAACCAAAAAGGTTTTGTTTCAATCCTTTTTTGCCATGGGTGCCAATAATTACCAGCGATGCCTTGCTTTTAATAACTGCCGCCGAGATTTGCGAAAAGAAATTGCCAAAAGCAAACAGGGAGGAACACTTTAATCCCATCGCAGTAAGTTCGGAAAGATAAACTTCCATTTTTTTGTTTTTTATGGCAATCTGTTCTTCATCCCGGCTCTTGTGGATGTGTATCAAAACAATTTCCATGTCTTTTTGCAAGGCAATTTGCCCCGAAAACAACAAGGCATTGGTTGTGGTATCAGTAAAATCAATAAGTACAGCAACTTTTTTCATTTGATTGTATGTTTAGAATGTTCGAATTATAAATAGTCTGTTATTCATTTGATGAAACCTTTGTAATCTAAAATGATGTCAAAGATATTTAAATTCACTTTTATCGGTTAAAACAAAGTTGCAAGGATAAATGTTTTGAGTTTTTGGATAAAAAAAAGCCACGCAAACTGGTAAATGCGTGGCTTTTATTATCAGATGGTGTAACGGCTATTGCACAATTACCGAGGAATAGGCGCAGGAATATGTTGCAAAAAAGCCAACACCTCCATTGCTGATATTTCCCTGAACATTTGCCGGTGGACCGCTAAAAAGTGGTGTCTGATAGCTGATTTCGGTTTGTACCTGCATTACAAAATCGGTGTATTCTTTAGTTATCCGCGAAACTTTAAGTGTTACTATGTCGCCGGGTACAAGTTTCTGGTCGGCACGTTCCTGGTTAAGATAACCCGCGCCAACGCCATTGGTGTAATTGCCGTTGTAAAGCACATCATCAGTTACAAATATTTCATTTATCGAATCGGTTACCAAAGTATCGTTCCGGTAAACCTCAAACATATAAAAATCTTCCGACGGCGGATCGAGTACATAAATTTTTACTTCCCAAAAACCTTCTTTGCCCCAGTCGGGGTTAAATTTCAAAGCAATCGAATCAATCGGATTGACTGGAAATAGTTTGCTTGTAGCCAAATATTCGGTGTATCCGCCAATTTTCTCCTTTAAGGTGATATGGGTCTCATAAGTTTTATCAAATTTACCATAAACACCAGGTTCGGTAAGATAAATCCCCGAACCAGCAGGCGTTTCGGTAAGCGGAAATTCTTCATCTTCACCCGAAATAATAACCGAAGCTTCCGAAACTGGTTCGGGTGCCACATTATCGAAGTAATCGGAAGTTTTGGTAAGTTTAATACAATGTACGGTGGTGTCGGATGTAAGTGCACCTTCCACTACAAGCCGTGCATATTTCTGACTATCAAGATTAATGTCAATTCGTTCGGTGCAGGATGCTGCTGCAATACTCATGAAAAGGATTATGATAAGATTATTGAATTTCATAATTATTTTTTTTAAAAATGGAAGTTATAAGTAATACTTGGGATAATCGAAAACAGGTAGGTTTTTTCGGCATAGGTTTTATTGGAATCTTCGCTGTCCTGCACAAAGTTTATTGCCCAGGCATTTTTGCGGGCGTAAGCATTATAAACCGAAAAGTTCCATTCACCGTAAAACTTCTTACCATCTCTTTCTTTTCCGCGTAAAGTAGCCGAAATATCGAGGCGGTGGTAATCTGGCATGCGATATTGGTTTCGGTCGGAATAAATAGGTACAATTTTGTTTCCATAAATAGCGCGACCGGTTGGGAAAGTCACTGGCGAACCTGTCGAATAAACCCAGTTTGCGCCTATTGTTAAACGTTGGCTGATGTCGTAATTTACTACTACCGAAATATCATTTGGTTTGTCGTACGGGGCAGGATATGGATTTCCATCGTTAATTTCTTTAATTTGCCGTTCAGCTTTCGAAAGGGTGTAACTTATCCAGCCAGTAACTGGTCCTTTTGTAAGCCTGACCATAAATTCCAGTCCGTACGACCAGGATTCTCCAAACCGCAATTCGCCTTCCAGTTCTTTATTGAGCAACAATTGGGCGTGATCTTTAAAATCAATCGAATTGCGCATGTATTTGTAATAACCTTCCACCGAAGTTTCGATTTTATTGTCCAGAAAATTCCTGAAATAACCAACTGCACCCTGGTCGGAAATCTGCGGTTTTACATTTGGGCTTGCAGGAAACCAGATGTCGAGCGGCGTTCCGGCAGTTGAGTTTTGTGCAAGCTGCAAATACTGGATGGTGTGTGAATAACTGGCTTTTATAGATGATTTTTCGTTTAGTAAATAAGTTATTCCAACCCGTGGCTCGATCCCGAAGTTTGCATTGTAAAAATCTCCTTTCGGATAGATGGTCGAATCAATTTTTTCGAAGTTTTGATCAAAATTGTAAACCGTTGCAGAACCAATATTCTGGAACATCGAAAAACGTAAACCATATTTAAGGGTTACAAGACTACCAACTTTTTGCTCATTGCTGAGGTAAATCCCCGATTCGAGGGCATAATTCTTTGGCAGTATATATTCGTTCAGAAAAGTTTCATCACCAGTTCCTTTTGCCCTGCCGGGATCAAAAGCATGATAGGTTGATGAAGCACCAAACCTGATCGTGTTTTCTGGATTCAAATAATAGGTAAAATCGGCTTTGCCACTGTAGTCATCTAAGCGCGATTTCCATTCGAACGAATTAGCCTCACCTTCGGGTGTTCCCAGCATGTATTGGTAGGTTGATTTTAGAAAAGTAAAGTTTGAAAACAGTTTTTGCGAAAACAGATGGTTCCACCGCGCTGTAAATGTTCCATTCCCAAGCGCCATTCCTGCAAATTCGTTTTTAAAAACATCTTTTCCAATGTATGCCGACACAAAAACACGGTTTTTTTCATCAAAAGTGTGATTTATCTTGGCATTGAAATCGTAAAAATACAACTTGCTGCCATTAATATTATCATTTCCAAAAAGCGGGATAAAAAGATCTGCGTAAGTCCGGCGTCCCGAAACAATAAAAGATGTGTTTTCGTTTACAATAGGCCCTTCCAGTGTAAGTCTGCTCGAGATAAGTCCAATGCCTCCGGTTCCCGAAAATTCCTTTGAGTTTCCTTCTTTCATCCGCACATCGAGCAGCGAAGATAACCTCCCGCCATAAGCCGCCGGAATATCACCTTTGTAAAGAGTTACATCTTTTACGGCATCATTATTAAAAACCGAGAAAAAGCCAAGCATGTGGCCAGCATTATAAACAGTTGCTTCGTCCAATAATACCAGGTTTTGGTCGGAACTGCCACCGCGAACACTAAAACCTGTCGAACCTTCGGCAACAGTTTTTACGCCGGGCATTAATTGCAAAGCCCTTATTACGTCGGTTTCGCCAAACAAAGCCGGAATTTGCCGGATGGTTTTCGATTCCATTTTTACCACGCTCATTTCGGTGGATTTTACGTTTTTATCCTGCCTTTCGCCCATAATAACTACTTCCTGAAGAACTTCTTCGGAGCTTGTTAATTCGATTTCAAGGTTTAGGTCTTTGTCGAGATTAACCACCTGTTCAACCGGACGGTAGCCGATGTATGAAAAGGTGAGCGAATAGTTGCCGGGAGTAAGGCTTAAAGAGTAAAAACCATAAAGGTTTGAAGATGTTCCCGTTTTGGCTTCCTTAACATAAACGGTAGCCCCAAAAAGCATTTCACCGGTATGGGCATCTTTAATATGCCCGCTGATGGTGGTTTTCTTTAATTCCGGATCGCCTTCACCAAAAGTGTTAAAGCTAAAAAGCATAATCACAGTGGCGAAAAATAAACTTCTTGTACTTTTAAAGGTCATTTTTTTATCAATTTATTTCAGAAATACTTTGACGAATAATTTTAGATTTTATTTCATCAACTCAGCTCATTGACAATTTAAAATTGAAAGGGTTGCAATTTTTTAAACGCCGGCAGGCTATAAGTTTTACACGCTGACAGGTCCTGTGGACGCTGTCAGGTTTCATGATGGGATCCAAACCTGGCTACTGTTCACTGGCCACTGCCGACTGCCGACTTGCCACTGGTCACTGGCCACTGCCGACTGGCAACTCACCC
>CAIYZW010001056.1 GCA_903930725.1 uncultured Bacteroidota bacterium | reverse complement strand
TTTTGGAGATGGCGACATTTGGGAAACGCTAACCCCAATTTTGCTACACGATTTTGCAATCAGGCTCCAATACATTGTTTCTGATAAAATTGGAATTGAAAAAAACAGGAAAAGCTGGGATGAAATATTGAATTTGCCCAAACAAAATCCGGATTTTCAACAATGGCCGCCCGCAGGTTGGTCGCCAACTGGTGGCTGGCTTTATACCAATTGGACGCAGTCGGCACCTTATAATGGATTATGCCCAGTTGATCCCCAAACCCACCAGCGAAGTGTGGCAGGCTGCCCCGCTACGGCAATGGCGCAGATTTTGAATTTTCATCATACCATCAATAACACCCGTTTCTCGGATGCCGACGATTATTATCACAACTTTGGTTCCGGCAACCAATTCTGGATTGACAATGATTGGGAAAACCGGGGATTTCCTTCATGGCCAAAGCTCAACGAATTTCTGGATACCCTCGATTTCCATTACACCAACGAAATTCCGCTTACCAACACCGACAAAGCAGCGATAACCTATGCCTGCGGAGTTGCTGCCAGACAGGTTTACAGCCCGAGTGGTTCGGGAACTTACGGAATTGATCAGGCTTACGATGCCTTTGTAAGGTTTGGATTCTTGGATGCCATCTTGATGTATCCCAGCGACACCAACCTGAATACACACCTTGCCCAGAATGTGATGAATGCTTTGCCTGCCCATCTTGGATTGGTTGATCCGGGCGTCACTGTTGGCCACAATGTGGTAGTTGACGGATACAGCAGCGATGGTTTTTATCATTTTAATTTTGGATGGGGAGGTTCGGCCAATGGCTGGTACACCATGCCCCCAACTAACATTCCTTATAATCTTACAGTAATCGACTGAATTGTACTTGATGTCAATTTTAGCAATGCACCGGTGGGAATATCAGCCGAAAAAGAGTTTCTGACACCTCAGATTATTTTTCAGCAATCCTCCCGAACGTTTCAAATTCATTGGCCTTGCAACGATTTTCAAAATGTATTGATTAGTATTGCCGACGTTTCAGGACGGGTTATTTTGAAAGAACAAATTCAGTTTTCATTAGAAAATCATTCCACCAAAATTACATTACCTGGCCAAATGCAGGGAATTTTTATTGTAAACCTGAGAACTGAAACCGGAATTTCGAACAACCAGAAATTTCTGATTTTCAATTAACCATCCTTTTGTAAAAGCTTTTACCAGAACCTGTTTTTTGATGAACCCGATTCACTGGATTATCATCCCAAATTATCGCGGCAATATCAAAACAGGGGTGCTACCTGTGAAGTGAATTCGTTTATCTTTGCAAAAAATCTGACTTATTATGAGCGAAGAATTAGAAATTGTATTGGAGAACCATGCCAGGATTGGCTTTACACATGGCGATATTAATGGAATTGGATATGAAATTATCATAAAAACACTTACCGATCTACGAATTGTTGAGTTAATTACTCCCGTGGTTTTTGGGATTTCAAAGGTGGCTTCCTATCATCGCAAAACCCTTGCGTTGCAGGATTTTAATTTTAACCTGATTAAGCGGGTTGACGGCGCAAATCCAAAACGACCGAATATTTTTAATATCCACGAAAGGGAAGTAAAAATTGACCTTGGAACTTCGACTGAAGTTGCCGGTGAAATGGCCCGCCTCTCCTTGGAATCTGCCTTAGATTCGCTCGATCATGGCGAAATTGACGCAATCGTAACTGCACCCATTAACAAAAAAAATATACAATCCAAAGAATTTACTTTTCCGGGTCATACCGAATACCTGGCAAACCGCTACAAGGTTTCCGATTACATGATGTTGATGGTGAGCGGGGGTTTGCGTATCGGCGTTTTAACCGGTCATATTCCTTTACGTGATGTTCCCGCCGCTTTGACTGAAGATCTTTTTATGAGGAAAATCAGAACCATAAACCAGTCGCTCAAACGCGATTTCGCTGTCCAGAAACCCCGGATTGCCTTGCTGGGACTCAATCCTCATGCCGGCGACAGCGGCCTTATCGGGAATGAAGAACAAAAATTGATCATTCCGGTGATAAACAAAGCGCAAAGTGAAGGAATCCTCACATACGGACCTTACCCTGCCGATGGCTTTTTTGGCTCGAATAATTATACAAAATTCGATGGAATACTCGCCATGTATCACGATCAGGGGATGATTCCGTTCAAAACCCTTGCCTTCGAAAGTGGTGTTAACTTTACAGCAGGTTTGCCGATCATCAGGACTTCGCCCGCCCATGGCACGGCTTACGACATTGCCGGGAAGGATTTAGCCGACGAAAGTTCGATGCGTGCCGCCGTTTATCTGGCTTGTGATATTTTTAAGAACAGAAAGTATTACGATGAAGTAACAGCTAATCCGATGAAATCCAACGCATCAGATAATTCGGATGACGAAGGCGAAATGGATAACTAAGAGAAATCCTTGTCTTTTTTTAAAGATTCTTGATTTAATCACCCACCTTTATGTTCACACAAAAGTTCAGAGTTTCTGAAATTCCTTCAATTATAAAAGGGGTAATAAAGCCTGAATTAACTGAAGACGAATTTATCAGCGATATTCTGATTGATAGCCGCCGGGTTTTTAAGGTCGAAAATACGCTCTTTTTTGCCCTCACCAGCAAACGCAACGATGGCCATAAATACATTGCCGAACTTTACCAGCGTGGGTTACGAAATTTTGTAATCACCGACCCTGGTTTCGACATTCAGCAATTTCCGAAAGCACATTTTATTTTTGTAAATAAAGCGCTCGATGCCTTGCAGGCGATTACTGCTGCCTGGCGACGGAAATTCGACATTCCGGTAATCGGGATAACCGGCAGCAACGGAAAAACCATCATCAAAGAGTGGCTTTATCAGCTTATTTCGCCTGACCAGCGCGTAATCCGCAGTCCGAAAAGTTATAATTCCCAAATCGGGGTTCCGCTTTCGGTGTGGCAGTTGGAGAAAGATTATCAGTTAGCCATTTTTGAAGCCGGAATTTCGGAACCCGAAGAAATGGCACGCCTTCAGCAAATTATAAGGCCAACCATCGGGATTTTTACAAATATTGGCGAAGCACACAGCGAAAACTTCATCAATCGTCTGCAAAAAGCCGGCGAAAAACTCAAGCTTTTTTCGCGTGTAGAAACACTGATTTACTGCAGCGACCATGCCGAAATCCAGGAAACCATCATCAAATCCGAAATCCTCGGTTCGATCGGTTCGTTTACCTGGAGTCGCAAACAACCCGCCGATCTTTTTATCAAAGAAGTTAAAAAGGATGGTAAGAAAAGCACAAAGATTACCGGCATTTTCGGTGGTAATCAAATCGAAATTTCAATTCCTTTTTTGGATGATGCCTCTGTTGAGAATGCCATTCATTGTTGGGCAACGATGCTACTGCTGGGATACAGCAATGATGTAATCATCCGGAGGATGCCGTTGCTTTCGCCGATTGCGATGCGCCTCGAGCTTATCGAAGGTATCAATAATTGCACGATCATCAACGACAGTTATAACTCCGACATCAATTCGCTGGCAATTGCCCTCGATTTTCTGCATCAGCAAACCCAGCAAAAAGAAAAAACAGTCATCCTTTCCGATATTTTGCAAAGCGGCAAAAGCGACGTTTACCTTTACGGGAAAATCTCGGAACTGTTCAGGCAAAAAGAGGTTAAAAGGCTTATCGGCATTGGCCCGGCTATTAGCCGACAGGCCGAACATTTTAACCTCGAAAAGTTGTTTTATCCATCTACCGAAGCCTTTTTAAAAACATTTTCGTTTACACGATTTCAAAATGAAGCCATTCTTCTAAAAGGTGCACGTGTTTTTGAATTTGAGCAAATCAGTCAGGCACTGCAGCAAAAAGCCCACGAAACGGTTTTGGAGATCAATCTCAATGCTCTCGTCCACAACCTGAATTATTACCGCGCTAAAGTAAATCCCGGAACCAAAATTATGGCTATGGTAAAAGCCAGCTCTTATGGCAACGGCAGTTTTGAGATTGCCAACGCCTTGCAGTTTCATAATGTTGATTATCTGGCGGTGGCTTACGCCGATGAAGGCGTCGAACTGCGGAAAGCCGGTATT
>CAIYZW010001055.1 GCA_903930725.1 uncultured Bacteroidota bacterium | reverse complement strand
TCTGAATGAACATGGTAAAGCAATTCAGGCGTTTCAAAAAGCAGATGAATTAATGCCGATGGTGGTAACAGGAAAGTCAGGTTTAGCTGCGATGCAGGATCTTGCTGAGTCCGCAAATGATTTTGCGCTTCCCGGTAAATCGCTGAAACCGAGTATGGATGCAATGCCAATAGGGTTGGGTGGTGAGAAAACCGATCAGGAAAATCCCAGTGTGTGGAATGAACTTGGTCTGGTTCTTTTCAAAGTCGGCTCTTATGAGGATGCTATTGACGCATTTATTAAGGCGATTGAATTAGATCCAAACATTGGATATTATTATTGCAACCTGGGGCAGGTGCTCGTTTCACAGGGCAGGCTGACCGATGCAATTGAATTATTTGAGAAGAGCCTGGAATTGTTTCAAAACAATCTGGATAAATCAGTTTCCTGGAACCGGCTGGGTGATATTTATCGGCAGCTGGGGCTGATGAGTGAATCACAGGCAGCTTATAAATTAACTGAAGTATTGACGACATCGGTTTCAACCAACCAAAATGAATACCGGGTATTAGATTTAAAAACGATTATTAATGAAAATGGTCAGGTTCGAGACCAATTATCGCTCGAATCCCTTGTCGAGTCTATTCGAATACATGGTGTTATCCAACCCCTGGTTGTATGCCCTAAAAAGAATGAACCGGGAAAATATTCGGTGATTGTTGGGAAAAGACGTCTCGAAGCAGCCCAGCGAGCAGGTTTGCTGGAAATTCCAGCCATTGTTCGAACATTAAGTGAACAGGAAATGCTGGAGTTATCCATTAACGAAAATATTCACAATGCGGCTATGAGTCCATTTGACCTTGCAAGCGACTATCGTCAGATGTCTGAGATCAATGATCTTTCGATGGATGAAATTGCTGTTCGAGTTGGTCGGAGCTGGCATTCGGTGGCGAATACGATGAAAGCTCTGGATGAAGGTCATGTTTCAATCCTAAACGGACAGAAAAAAGATGACAGAATCCAGGTGCAATTCGGTGTACCGCTTGCCCCTGCTAGAACATTGGTTGATACGCTTCATCAAAATAATTATGCATATGATCAAAACGGAGTGGATCCGGTTCGATATGCCCAACAAAATGCCCGCTATCTTTCCGGGGAAAACACACCGGTTGAAGTATCCACTGAAGTAGAACCTCACGCGGATGCCACGCCAGTGCTGTGGTACCTGGAAACTGAAAATGAACATGCGGCTGTTACTACTGGGTCCATCTATTCTCATAACAATGCTTCATTATTGGAACGGGCGCGTGATGCTCTGAAAAGTAACCCCCACACAAAACGTTTATGGACGACTGCGTCTTATCAAGCTTGAGTTTAGTAACCCCGTGTAAGCAACCCGATTTGGAGTTTTTTATGAACAGCGTTGATATATGGAATGACCTTGGAAACATGTACCTGAAAGCCAATGCCATGAATGCAGCGATAGATGCGTATCAAAAAGCAATTGACCAGGGATTTAAGAATGGTGAAATCTATAAAAATTTGGCTGGAGCATATGTCAGCCAGGGTAAAGTGATAGATTCCATCCCACTGTATCAAAAAAGTATCGAATTTCTCGCGAGTGAAAAAGACAAAGCGGTGGTTTTTACCTGTATAGGTGATTGTTACCGGAGAATTGGCGATTACGATAACGCAATCGCTGCTTTTAAAACCGCCATCGAAATCGAACCCGGAAATCCGGCATTATGTGTCGGGTTGGGCGAAGTGCAGCGTGACCTGGAAAAAATATTTGGATTTGATCAATCTGAAACAAAGTCCGAACCTAGCAATGGAATCGAAAATGTCGCACTACAATCAACCAATGAACCGACACACGCGCCTATTTCATTGGATTTAGCTGCATTGATGGATTCGACCATCCAACATTCTATTGTTGGGATTGATGAAACGGTAATCGGAAATCAGCTATATGAACCGATTGGTATGACAGATGTTGATATTTCGAAAAACAACACCCAGTTTACTGCATCCTTATTCTCAAATAGCTCCACAGAACCCAAAAATAAATCTTTTTCGTTCTCCGAAGACCTTTCGCAAACGATATTCTCATCCAGGGTTGCTCAGGAACCCAAAACAGCATTTTCTCAAGATGAAATTTATAACCAACCGGTTTCCGTTGTCGCCGGGGATTTTGTTCAAACAAATCTCCGTGGAAATAGCTCAATAAATGCTAACTTGAAGACGGGCGATCCTGAAAAGGATGAAAAAGTAGAAAATGAAAATGGAGTGCGGTTAACTTTACTGCTTACGCTTGGCAT
>CAIYZW010001054.1 GCA_903930725.1 uncultured Bacteroidota bacterium | reverse complement strand
GATATCGAGAATTTTGAAGTTACCTCATCCAATGTTTTCAGCACCAAAGACGAATTGTCAACTTCGCTGCGCTGGGTGGCCATGCTTTCGGACAGGGTACATTGTGATATTGCCGCTTCAACAGGAATTCATAATGGCGAAAGTGTTGTTAAACAAATGCTTGCAGGTGCCAAAGCCGTTCAGATTGCTTCGGTTTTGTACAAAAATGGCTTTCATGTTATTGGCGAAATGACCGACTTTTTGGATAAATGGATGGGCCGGCACAATTTTACCAAAACCAGCGATTTTGTTGGAAAAATGAGTTTAAAAACCGCCGAAAACCCCGCCGCCTATGAAAGAGTTCAGTTTATGAAGCACTTCTCAGGGATCGAATAAAAATATCAAAACTCAAAAAACAAAACTCAACTGCCTACTGGCCACTGCCAACTGCCAACTCCTAACTTACGCCTTATGCCTTATGCCTTAATTCTTTTAAAGCAAAATCACAGGCTTTCGTTTTGGTACGCGCAAAAAATCACTGAATTCCGGTGGGCCGGTCAGGTATTTTCCGGTAAAATCATCGAGTTCGTCGAGAGTTTGTTCGGATAAAACATTTAAAAGTTCGTCGGCAACATCACCACCAAACATAAACGGAGGTGTTTCGGTGGTCATAAAACTCCCAAAAAAATAACCCATAATCTGAAACTCGTTTAAATTGCCGACAGGCGTACCTTTTATAGAGCATTTCTGTAGGAAAAGTTCAGGATTCTGGCGCATTGCCGGGTCTTGCCAGGCTTTATCGTGTTGTTGATAATCAATATTATCCCTAAAATAGTCGCCGAGGTTGGCTTTCGATTTTATCGAATACGTTTTTGTCAATTTTTCGATGCAATTCCAGCAAATCGCATACTCAAAAACAGGCTCAGGTTTCCCGTTGAAATTATTTTTGCGAAAAGCCTTCTCGATAAGATAGGTGGTTGGATGATTAATCAGATGCCTTTTACACACAAGGCAGTTTGTAAACGGGGCATTGTTTAGCGAATCGTAAAAAAGCTTTGGAATAACGATCCCGTTGAAGTTTTCGGCATTTAATGGGAACATATTTTATCGAATTAGAGATTTGCCTTCAAAAATAGATAAATCAGCCAAACCAGCTTCATAAAATCCTATTGAAACCGTGAATTCACAAATTTAGAATTGCATTTTAAGATAAACCAATTAAAGTTTTGGAGTCACGATCGGCTAAAAATTCATTAATTTGCAGATTCTATTTGAGCGATAAAATGAAAATTTCCATTGATCCGAAAGCTGGTTTTTGCACAGGTGTAACGCGGGTAATCCGTTTGGCAGAGGAAGCTCTGGCAAACACGGGACATTTGTATTGCCTGGGGCAAGTGGTTCATAACGAGCAGGAAGAAAACCGGCTTAAAAACCTGGGTTTGGAAATTATTGATCTGAACGGTTTCTGTGAACTTCAAAACGTTACAGTGCTCATACGGGCGCATGGTGAGCCTCCCGAAACATACGAAACAGCCGCCAAAAACAATATCCGGCTTATTGATGGAACCTGCCCCATCGTAGTAAAACTTCAGAAAAAAATCAGGAAATCATTTAGCGAAAGCGAAAAAAACGGAGGCCAGATTGTGATTTTTGGTAAGAAGAATCATCCCGAAGTCCTTGGCCTGAGCGGGCAGACCGGTAATCGGGCCATTATTATCGAAGACGAAAACGACCTTGCAAAGATAGATTTCAGTAAACCAGTCAGTCTTTTTGCTCAGACAACAAGGAGCAAAGCGGTTTTTAAGGTTTTTTTTGAGAAAATTGGTCAGAATTTCCAGCAACAGGCAACTTCCAGTACTTTGCCTTTTGAAGCCACCGACAGCACCTGCCGGCAGGTTACCGGGCGTGATGAACATCTTCGTAAATTTGCCGCCGAAAACGACATAATCATTTTTGTTGCCGGAAAAGAGTCGTCAAATGGCCGGTATTTATTTGAGATTGTCAAAACCGAAAACGGAAATGCCTTTTATGTGGATGATCCAAAAAATATCGAAGAATCATGGTTTAAAGGTGCACAAAAAATCGGAATAACCGGCGCAACTTCTACACCTGTCTGGCTTTTGGAAGAGGTAGCCTCACAAATCGAAAAAATGCTTTTAAAATCCTAAAATACACAAATGGGACACTGATTTGACTGATGGGACTGATTGGCACTGATTTTTGAAAGGCAGCTAAAACTGCTGGAAATAGGACACTGATTGGACTGATGAGACTGATTGAAACTGATTTTTGTAATGAGATATACTTGAAAACTGAACTTCTAAATAACTATTTAAAATAATGTACCTCAAGCAATTAAACCTTCATAATTTTAAAAATTACACGGTGGCAGAACTTTCGTTTTCGCCCAGGGTAAATTGCTTTATTGGCGACAACGCCTCCGGAAAAACCAATATTCTGGATGCCATTTATTACCTTTCGCTGAGTAAAAGTTATTTTAACCTTGTTGATTCTCAAAACATTAAGCACGGTGAAGAGTATTTTTCGATTCTTGGAAAGTTTGAAATGAGCGGCGAAACCACGGATACAATTCATTGCATCCAAAAACTCAATCAGAAAAAGAGTTTTAAACTCAACAAAAAGGAATACCAGCGTTTATCTGACCATATTGGCCTTTACCCGCTGGTGATGATTTCGCCCTACGACCGCGACCTGATAAACGAAGGCAGCGAGGTACGGCGCCGGCTTATTGACAGCATCATTTCGCAGTTTGATAAAATCTACCTCGACGACCTCATTAATTATAACAAGGCGTTGGCCCAGCGCAATGTTCTTCTGAAATCTTTCGCCGAAAGGCGTTATTTCGATCAGGCTTCCATCGAAATCTGGGATGAACAGCTCATCAATCTTGCCCAAAATATCTACCCAAAACGCAGGGATTTTCTGCAAAGCTATCTTCCGGTCTTTAACCATTATTTCGAATTGATTTCGGGTGGGAAAGAAACTGTTGACATTGTTTACGAAACGCAGCTTTCATCCCAAAGTATGTCGGAATTGCTTGCTTCGACGCTTGAAAAAGACCGGGCTTTAAGATATACTTCCGTTGGAATTCATAAAGACGACCTGGTTTTTAATCTCGAAGGTTATCCTGTAAAAAAGTTTGGCTCGCAGGGACAGCAAAAATCGTTTATCATCGCCATCAGACTTGCGCAATACGAGTACATCAGAGCGCTCAAAGGCTTTAAACCCGTGATGCTGCTCGATGATATTTTTGATAAACTCGACAACAAAAGGGTCGAACAAATCATCAAACTCACCAGCGACAACAGTTTTGGCCAGGTTTTTATCACCGACACCCAGCGCGAACGCATCGGGCACATGCTGCATGAAATTGACATTGACCATAAAATTTTTGAAATCAATAGCGGCGAAGCTTTTGAACTACAAAACCATGATCTTGAAACTTAATGACATATCGGAAAGACAATGAAATAACGCTGGGTGAGGCAATCCAGGAGCTTATCAGCACCTACAATTCAACCGGCAAACGCAAACTTAAAGAGGCAG
>CAIYZW010001053.1 GCA_903930725.1 uncultured Bacteroidota bacterium | reverse complement strand
TGAGTCTTCCTGCTGACCAGAAGAATCATCGAAACTTATATTGCCAATTTTCGCGTTAAGTCCGTAAAAAACAACCATTGCATAAGCCTGTTTGGTTACTTTCTCAAGATCATTAAGCGCCCCTGTTGATATTTTTCCAAAAATGATTTCCTCAGAAGCCCGGCCTCCCAAGGCTGAGGTCATTTCATCGAACATCTGCTCGAATGTTGTGATCTGCCTTTCTTCCGGCAAATACCAGGCTGCGCCAAGCGCTTTCCCACGCGGGACTATCGTTACTTTAACCAATGGATGAGCGTGTTCCAGCAACCAGCTAACAGTAGCATGGCCTGCTTCGTGGAAGGCAATAACCTTCTTCTCATTTGGAGAAATTATTTTATTCCTCTTCTCAAGGCCACCAACAATGCGATCGATGGCATCAAGAAAATCCTGCTTTTCAATCTGCTTTTTGTCTGTACGGGCAGCTATCAAAGCTGATTCATTGCACACATTGGCAATATCGGCACCAGAAAAACCCGGAGTTTGTTTCGCAAGAAAATCAACATTTATTGCAACATCCATCTTTAAGTTTTTCATGTGAACTTTAAAGATAGCCTTGCGTTCTTCCAGGTCAGGCAATTCAACATTAATCTGTCGGTCGAACCTGCCGGCTCGCAGCAATGCACGATCTAAAACATCTGCACGGTTGGTGGCAGCCAGGATTATTACCCCTGCATTTGTGGCAAAGCCATCCATTTCGGTGAGTAGTTGGTTGAGCGTGTTTTCGCGTTCATCGTTGCCGCCGGTTATCTGGTTACGTCCCCGCGCACGTCCAACAGCATCTATTTCGTCAATGAAGATGATACAAGGGGCTTTTTCTTTTGCAGTTTTGAACAGATCCCGCACACGTGAAGCTCCTACACCAACAAACATTTCCACAAAGTCAGAACCCGATAACGAGAAGAACGGAACTTTTGCTTCACCTGCTACAGCTTTTGCTAATAGGGTTTTACCTGTACCCGGAGGTCCAACAAGCAATGCGCCTTTTGGTATTTTTCCACCCAGATTTGTATATTTTTGAGGGTTTTTGAGAAATTCAACAATCTCCATAACTTCTACCTTGGCTTCTTCCAGACCTGCAACATCACTGAAATTTATAGCAATCATCGAATCCCGGTCGAAGAGTTGAGCTTTCGATTTTCCGATATTAAATATCTGACCACCGCCACCGGCGCCCTTGTTCATCATGCGCATTACGAAAAACCAAACACCTACAAGTATTATTACCGGTAAAACCCATCCTAAAATCTCGCCTCCCCAATTTTTTTCTGTGCTGTTTTTTATAAAAATCTTTTGCTGGTCAGGAATATTTTGTTGTGCATCATCCACATCTTTCTCAAACGATTCCTGCGAACCGATTGGATAAGTATATTGAGGGTCAGGTTCTCCTATGGTCTTTGTCGGCCTTACTGCTTTAAACTTATCAAGTGCCAGTTTGTCCTTCCTGATATATACTTTAGCTACTTCCTTGTTAACTAAAACAAGTTTTTCAACTTCCTGATTTTCAAGCATGGGTCTAAGCTCGCCCCAGCCAATTTCTTTTGTTGTTCCGCCCCAATTCATGATCTGCAAGCCAATAAAAAATAAGGCCAGAACACCATAAAGCCAGTAAAAATTAACCTTTACTTTGGGAAACTTGCCCTTTGGCGAATTATCAGTAAGAATTGGTTTTTTTCTATTGTTATTTTCTTCAGCCATTCGGTTTGATGAATTAAAATATTTTTGATTTCAGGATTAATCTGCAGCATAGTCTGTCCGGTCAGCATCTGCCCATAGCTTTTCCAGCCGGTAGAAATCGCGTGTTTGTTCCTGAAAGATATGAACTACTACATCTGAATAATCAAGTAACAGCCATTCTGAATTTTCGAAACCCTCACGGTGCCAAACTTTTTGACCAAGATTGG
>CAIYZW010001052.1 GCA_903930725.1 uncultured Bacteroidota bacterium | reverse complement strand
CTTTTACCCGCAAATAAGCCAGGCAGGCTTTTGCGCAACAGCAATGAAAATACAGGATTTAATCAGGAAAACACAAACCATCAAACCCCGCTATAAATGGCAGTTGGCGATATTTTTGGTTATCGGAATAGTTTTCTGGTTTTCGTTACCGGATCCATTATTCAATGACCCGACAAGTACCGTGGTTTTCGACAGCCACGGGCAGCTTCTTGGTGCACGAATCACTGCCGACGGGCAATGGCGGTTTAAAGCCACGGGGCAGGTTCCCGAAAAGTTTGCAGCTTGCCTCGTCCAGTTTGAAGACCGCTATTTTTATTGGCATCCCGGTGTAAATCTGTATTCGATGTTCAGAGCTTTGCGGCAAAATATCGCCGAAGGAAGGGTTGTAAGTGGTGGCTCAACGCTCACGATGCAGACCATCCGCCTGGCGCGAAAAGGGAAAGACCGTAATGTCTTCGAGAAAATGATCGAAATGTGGTTGGCTTTGCGGCTCGAACTGACGTATTCCAAAAAGGAAATTCTTTCGCTTTACGCTTCACATGCGCCTTTTGGTGGGAATGTGGTGGGCATTGATGCGGCGGCATGGCGTTATTTTGGCCGCAGCACCGAAAATCTGAGCTGGGCAGAGGCAGCCACGCTTGCTGTTTTGCCCAATTCGCCGGCACTCATCCATCCGGGGCGCAACCGTAATGCCCTGGAAAATAAGCGGAACAGGCTTTTAAAAGCTTTGTCCCGACAAGGAATAATTGATGAGATGAGTTGCGAATTAGCCATGGAGGAATCGTTGCCTTTGCAGCCGCTGCCATTGCCCGGCGAAGCCCTGCACCTGGTAAACCGCATCGCTGCACAAAATCCCGGTGATGTTGTTACAACAACCATTGAAGGAAATCTACAGGTAAAAATTAATGAAATTGTTGACCGACATTCTCAATCTTTACAAGCCAACGGTATCTTTAATGCCGCTGTTCTGGTACTGGAAGTTAAAACCGGGAATGTGCTGGCTTATATCGGAAATACCAGCGGCGATGGCCGGGGGCAACATGGCAACGATGTTGATATTATTGTTAGTCCGCGGAGCAGCGGCAGCATCCTTAAGCCCTTGCTTTATGCATCCATGCTTGATGAAGGCGAATTGCTCCCGGGAACCATGGTTGCCGATATCCCGACTTCCATCAACAGTTATACGCCAAAAAACTTCAATGTTTCGTATGATGGGGCAGTGTCAGCAAGCGAAGCGCTGATACGTTCGCTCAATGTTCCTTCGGTGCGGTTGCTTAGTAGTTTTGGGTTGGATAGGTTTTATCTGAAACTAAAGGAAGCCGGATTTGGTACACTGGTATTTCCTGCCGACCATTACGGGCTTTCGCTCATCCTGGGTGGGGCAGAGGTTTCTCTCTGGGATTTATGCAAGGTATATCGTGGTTTTGCCAACACATTAAATTGTTACAACCGAAACTTTGCGACGTATCCCGAAATCCAGTTTCCTTCGCCGGTTTTGATTAAAGATAAGATAAGTAAAGATGGCAGGCCGGGCAAGATTTTTAGTGCGGCAGCTTTTTATTGCACGTTGGAGGCGATGAAAGAAGTTCGCCGTCCCGAAGGTGAGGCTGGCTGGGAATCGTTTTTATCGGCAAGCCCGGTGGCCTATAAAACCGGGACAAGTTTTGGTTTCAGAGATGCGTGGGCGGTTGGTGTAACCACCGATTATGTTGTTGGCGTTTGGGTTGGCAACGCCGATGGCGAAGGCCGTCCGGGGCTAACGGGCATTTCGGCGGCGGCGCCCATCATGTTTGAGGTTTTTAATAATTTGCCACAGAAATCCTGGTTTGAACCACCCTGGGACGAACTCGTTAAAATCCCCGTTTGCCGTAAGAGCGGGATGCGACCGTCGGTAAACTGCCCCGAAACCGACAGCATTCTTATTCCGGCTGCTGGGCTCGAAACGGCAGTTTGTAATTTTCACATCTTAGCTCATTTAGACCAAACCGAACAATACCGCGTAAATGCCGGCTGCTATCCTTCATCAAAAATTGTAACAAAACCCTGGTTTGTGTTGCCGCCGGCAATGGAGTGGTTTTACCGGTCGAAAAATCCGTTTTACAAAAGCTTACCGCCCTGGCTTCCGGGCTGCAATTCAGCCGCCGAAAATCCCATGCAATTAATCTGGCCCAACCAGGATACCCGGATTTATGTTCCGCACGAGTTAAACGGCAGCCTTGGGCAGGTGGTTTTTGAAGCGGCGCATTCCACGCCCGGCCAAACGATCTTTTGGTATGTTGACGAAAATTTCATCGGGACAACCAGCAATCCTCACAAAATGGGCCTTCAGCCACCTTTGGGAAAACATTTGCTCGTGCTGATGGATGAAAACGGCAATATGCTCAGTAAATCATTCGAGATAGTGGGAAAGAATTGAGGATGCGGTAAAAATTTGTCCGCCAACTTGCGGATGATTTTTGTGATTTCTGCCAAAAAAACATCAATTTCCAAAAATATAATACTACCTGGCAACCCCTCCCGGTTTTACATGATCCATCAGATAATTGGTGAGCAACGTATAAACGTGACGGGTGGTGTTTTTGCCTTCGTAAATGCTGTGCGAACGATTTGGATAAGGCATCACCTGGAATTGCTTGTTGTTGAGGATAAGCTCGTTGATGAGCGCTTCGGTATTTTGATAATGGACATTGTCGTCGCCGGTACCATGAATGATCAAAAGGTCGCCCTGAAGGTTTTTGGCATAAGTGATGGGCGAGCCTTCGATAAAATCATCGGGATTTTCCGACTTTAGCCCCATGTAGCGCTCCTGGTAAATATTATCGTAATAAAACTGGTTGCTTACAGGAGCCACCGACATTCCGGCAGCGTATATTTCGGGATAACGAAACATCAGGTTGAGCGTCATCGTGCCGCCACCGCTCCAGCCCCAAACGGCCAGACGTGTGGAATCAATGAAAGGCCATTTTGAAATTTCGCGGGCAGCCATTGCCTGATCGTAAGAATTTAGCACGCCGATTTTCCTGTAAATACATTTCCGCCATTCGCGGCCTTTGGGTGCCGGTGTTCCGCGGTTATCAATGCTGATAATGATGTAGCCCTGTTGGGCGAGCATCTGGTACCACAAATTATTGCGTCCCCAGGTATCCAAAACTGTTTGGTTCCAGGGTTCGCCGTAAACATAAAACAGCACCGGATATTTAAGCGACGGATCAAAATCGGGCGGCTTAATCATAAATCCCTGCATGGTAACTTTATCGGAGGTGGTGACATCAAAAAAAGAAGTTTCGCCCAATTTTAGTCCGGCGATTTTCTTTTTCAGGTTTTGATTATCCACAAGCATCCTCAACGATTCGTGCTTAGGCAAACTAACCAGGTCGGTTGACCGTGGCGTGTCAAAATCCGACCAGTGATGAAAAGCAAAGTTTCCGCCGGGGGCAACCTGGTAAGTGTTGGTTCCTTTGCTTGAAGCCGGTGTAAGTAATTCGGGATTGCCACCTTTGAGGCCAATCCTGTAAAGATAGCGTTGCGTG
>CAIYZW010001051.1 GCA_903930725.1 uncultured Bacteroidota bacterium | reverse complement strand
GTTAGTTACAGTGAAATCTCCTGTAATGGTGCGGGAAGCATGCAGTATGATTGTGGCTGCTGTGGTATTGATAGTCACATTTGTCGGACCGTTTGTTGCCGGCCATTCTATGCTTGATGTTGTTCTTCCACCTCCGGAATACTTTAAAGTAGCACCGCTTCCGTAAACGATTGTTCCAGATACGCTTAATGTGGCAGCACCTGAAATATCGAAAGTACCGTTTATGGTAAGGGTCTGCCCGGCATCCACCTGCAGGGTACCTGAAGTTAAAGTTAAATTACCAAGTGTCTGTGATTGCTTTATCTGAAGTTTTCCTCCGTTTACAGTTACCGCATTTGTTGATAATAACGCCCCGCCCGCAGCATCGCATTGCAGAACACCGCCATTGATTGTTGTTAATCCGGTAAAGGTGGAATTGCCCTTTAAGTCAACAGTAGCAGTTGCAGCCGGCATTATTTGCAAAGTAGCTCCCGTACCATTTTTCTCGTAAATGATTCCATTAACGGTTAATGTGTTGGTTCCATATACTTTCAAATTCCGGGCCCCGCCTGTATTATCCATGGATATTTTGTCGCAGGAAACCAGTATGCCCCCGGTGCCGACCGGGTTAATCTCCAGATCATTGTTTATACGGTTCCCGATTTCCCTGCTGCCTGCGGAGGCACTGCTTGGGCTTAGCTCCAGAAGGCTTCCGTCGCTGTTGTTTTCAAATTTTTTAGCATAAGTATTATCTCCATAAAGTTTAATACCATTGGCACCACTATATGAGATGAAAAAGTTAAAATAGGAACCAGCTCCATAATTCGAATAAGCCCAATGGCGGGTACCGGTATTGTTGAAATACAGGTTGTCGCCGGAGGCAGGATTCACTCCGCCCCACCAATTCGCCACCTGGTCAATATTATCACTGGGACCGTTACCAGACCAATACCTGTCCGTTTGTCCTATAACTGGTTGGATTATCAGCAGATTATGTATAATAGCAATGCTGAAAATTGTAAAATGAAGTAAAATTCGATTTCTCATTATTTTGATTGTTAAAGTTTCACATATTTGAAATTCACTTTTTTTGAACATCAGGAATTTTGATTTGATTAACATTTAAGCCTTTCACCGGGATTAGTAAGAAAAGCTGTATCAGATTATTACCTGTATTTTATAGTACCTAATTGGACCGGATAACTAACAATGCACAGAAATTTATTTCTGGCAGGAACTGGCGGAGCAAAAGGAATAACCTAAAACTGAAGTAATGTTAGCAAGATTGTTATAGTAGGGCGAGAAAAATTGAAGAACATAAAGATATATATAGATATTTATTTACCTTTGTAAGCTTGTTACGAAAAGATCAGATTTCCCAGGTAAATATTTCAGATAATACAGGGTTCTGAATCGGATTAAGATTGATATATATCAACCGGGTATTTGGGCAAGATCATAACAAGAGATTGTAAAAAAATTCCCACAATCATTTTTCAATTATTAATGCGTTATCCTGAAAGTGTCCCGGAAATGTTGTTCTTGTGCAGTTAGCGGATAATTCCCAAGATTAATAAATTATGGAAAAGTGTAAAGATCAAAACGATTGCGCAATCTGTTCGCGCAGATCTGCAATGTTCAACATGTTAACAGATGTAGAACTTCAGATGATTGCAGAAAACAGGGTATATGTGCGCTTTAATGCCGGAGAGGTCATTCAGAAGCAGGGCGCGTTTATGTCGCATGTTATTTCTGTTAATTCTGGACTGGTAAAAGTTTACCTGGAGCGGGAAGGCCAGAACAACACGATTCTCAGGATAGTTAAACCATCAAATTTTATCGGCGGGCCGGGAATCTACTATGATCAAATGCATCATTATACAGTATCTGCAATGAAAGAATCGTCCGTTTGTTTTATTGATTTACTTGTATTTAAGAATATCCTTAACCAGAATAAAGCGTTTGCCGTTGCCTTTATGAAAGATTTCAGCGAGAAAGTAATATCTGTTTACAACAGGCTGATGTCGCTTACAAAGAAACAGCTTGCAGGAAGAATGGCTTATACATTGCTTTATCTCTTCGAAGAAGTCTTTGAAAAGAGCGAAAATAGTATCACTTTTTCGCGACAGGACCTGGCTGATCTTTCGGAAATATCCGTTGACAGCGCACGAAAAATATTGCGGGATTTTCAAAAAGAAGGATTGATAAAAATAACGAATAATGATCTGGAATTAGTAAATCCGGAAGCTATCAGAATGATTTGGCTAAAGGGTTAATTAAAGAAAAGCTAGCAGAAGAAAAGCCCGCCGGTATTGAACTGGCGGGCTTTTTAGTTTTATCAATCCAATTACAATTTATTCAACCATCAGTTTTTTCCTTACATTTCCATGGTTGGTTGCCAGCTCAATAAAGTACATCCCCGGCAGAAGTTTTGAAATATCCAGCGTATTATTTACCGGTTTGCCTTGCAGTACTTTTTGACCGGCTAGGTTATAAATAGTGATATTTTCGATCATTATTTTTTTCGGATTGGAAATAGTCAGCACATTATTGCCCGGGTTTGGATAGATTTCAAACGATGAGGTTTGTCGGTTTTCAACTTCAGGAACAGCGGTATAAATGTCGAAAAAGTTTAGAATGCGGTTCAGCAATTCTTCACGCGTATTTGGAAATTCACCATCGGTTAACCGGGATAAGGCATACGAAAAACAAAATGTACGGCGGCCATCGGCTATACTTTGCTGCACAGCCACAGTCCCGTAACCGTTTTCAACGAAGGCAATCTTGCCGTTGGACGATTGCGCATATTTATCAATCGACTCACAGGAAGCCTGGCTGCTGCCGGTGAAGACCAGGTCGTGGGTAATGGCGGTCGGTTTTCCTTCAAGGCTGTTGATTGGATTTACTCCGGTTCCATCTGTGGTGATCATTAGCCCAAACAGGCTCAGCAGAGATGTGTTTGAAGATTGGTCGTTCCCCAATACATCGCCGCCTTCGAGGTAAACATAGCCACCGTTTTCGAGGTATTCGCGGATAGTCAGCGCCATCTGGTCACTTAAGAGGGTTCGTTCTGATCCGGAATTTCCATAGGAGAGGAATACGGCCGAAAATCCATCCAGGCTTTCGGGCAAAATATTCCGATAGGTTACGGCGTAAGCATTTTCCAGCAGAAAATCCCTGATGAAAGCACCGCTGTAATCAATCCCATCGGCAACGCCCTCGTAAACAAGATAACCTGTATTCACATTAATCAAATCATCCATAACTAAAGTATCCGATTTCATCCCATTAGAGGTAATCAGCTTTACAGTGTACAAGCCCGGCTCATTGTAAGTCCATGCCGGATTCTGCTCATCGGAGTCGATTGTACCATCGTTGTCGAAATCCCATTGCCATGAAAGAACCGGGTAAACCGGATCGCTGATAGAAATATCGGTAAACTGAACCTGCAGCGGTGGTCCGCCTGCTGTTTTATCGGTGATGAAATTCGACAAAATATATCCCGGAGGAAAGGTGTAACCGAAAAACTCCATCGTTTTCAAAAGTACGTTGTACCGCGAACTGAGGGCATTCCTGTCGCGGAGTTCTGCCAAAGAATAACCGAAATAAAAAGTTTTATGGTTGTATGTAGCCGAACCATCATTCATGATGGCTATATTGCCGAAATCCTGTTCATAAAAGGGCGTATTTGCTGATGTTGCAGGATTCAGCTTGTCGATATGCCAGTTTACCATCTGATCTGAACCGGCAAACAACATCCCTTCAGCGGGTGTACCAGCTACCCCCACGAGGGTTCCAACCGGATTTTCAATATCAGTCATAACAAAACTGCTCACACCAAACAATTGCTTCATAACCTGCCTGTTGGTAAAACTTTCATGATTCATTTTATAGAACATCCCACCCATCTCCACATAAAGTTTTCCTCCACCTTCGAGGTAATGCTGAATCATAAGCGACTGGTTTTGTTTAAAAGGTGTACCCTTATCCATATTTTCGCCGGAGTTCCCGAATGACAAAAACACCGTTTCGAAACCCATCAATGAAGGAAAAGTATTGGCATAGCAATAATCATAACCGAGATGATCCAAAAACCAGCCAATATATGAGCCACTGTAATCCCGCCCGTTTTCAATGCCTTCGAACACAAAAATTCCTGAAGGAGCTACCAGGACATCAAAAACAATATCCTGACCCATCAAAACAGGAGAATTTGTTTCGAAATGAAGCGTGAACTGAGCAACATGAGGGCTTGCATCTGATGCAACCTGTATCTGGAACTGATTGTTGATGGCGAAAGTTGTATCTGACGGGATGGTTAAGGTACATGATCCGCTGAGGATGCTGATTTGAGGATCATCAGCCGAAATGGAAACGATGACATTTTCAGCGTCCAGACCTTGTGCATAATTTTTCAAATTGAAATTCAGTGTCACATTTTCACCCTGTTCATTGATACCGTTTCCGTTGGCATCTGCAGGATTAACCGAAAGCAATTCTAATTTCAGAAATGGAAGCACATTTTCCTGGGTGAGCATCCGGTAAGCGTTAACCCTGCCAGTGCCTAACATATTGATGTAATTGGGGTTGAGCGAATCAATATTATCTGCAGTTCCCAGAACCTGCGTGATGAGTTGATCGTTCGGCCAGTCAGGCCGGTACGATTTTAATAATCCTAAGCAACCGGCAACCATTGGCGTTGCCATCGAAGTTCCCTGATAATAGGCGTACTGGTTTCCAACGATGGTGCTTAGTATGCCGGGATCCATGCCACCGCCGGGTGCCGAAATATCCACCGCCAGGTTGTAATTTGAATAAGGCGCCTTTGTATCGTCCGCGCTGACGGCTGCAACTGAGATGACATTCTGATATGAGGCAGGATAGATCGCAATTGGTTCGTTCTGGTTATGGGCGCAACCCAGGATAATACTGCCCAGCCCTGCAGCGTACGAAACTGCTTCCTGGTGTGCATTGTTAAAGACTGGTCCGCCCCAACTGTTCGAAATGATGTCAGCCCCGTTTTCGGCGGCATAGATAATGCCATCATAAGCAAAAGGAACAGTATTGTTATTGTCAATACAAATTCCCATCACTTTCACATTCCAGCTTATGCTGGCAATGCCGGTTCCGTTGTTTGTAACTCCGGCGGCAATACCGGCACAATGTGTGCCGTGATCTAGCATGGGATTTCCAGGGATGGGGTTTGGATCGCCGGTGTTTGTAAAGAAATTCCAGCCAGCCAAATCATCTGTAAAACCATTTCCATCATCGTCCACACCGTTCAGGTCGCCAGGATCGAGTACCCATTGGGTTCCGTTGTATTCGATGGTGTGGCCGTCGTTGTCGGCATCTTCGGCAAGGTTTTGCCAGATATTGCTCATCAGGTCTTCGTGTTCCCAGTCCACACCGGTATCGTTAATGGCAATCACGATTTCTTCAGTTCCGTTTTCGCCCTTGTGGATATTCCAGGCTTGCGGCGCCCAAATCTGCGGCAAATGCTGCATCATGGCGTACAAGGAATCATTTGGAATTTCTGCCAGGTGGCCGATCGGGATGGATTCGGCATATTCAACATTCGGGTCGGAAGAGAATGCCTCAACAACCTCATCAACGGAATATTTTTCAGGAAACGAAATTTTATAAATACGCGACAGGTCGGGTAAATCCGGTCTGAGTTTCGCCGGGTTGTACCTGAAAAGTTTATCCAACTGGTAAACTTCAAAAAGAGCGGTTTTATCATCCAACGACTGAATACCAAATCGTACGGTACCGGTTTGTTTCCCGTAATCGCCAACACCTTTTTTGAGCTTGAGGGTGATTCCTCCCTGCGCATATCTGGCTTTTAGAGATTCAGTATCCACTTGTTCGCGAACAATGGTTTGCCCGGATTTGGCATTAGATGACCTGTTCTGGCTTTGTGCAGTAAAACCAATAACAATCAAGGTTATAGCGATAATCGAACTTTTTGAAAATGTTTTCATGCTTTCTAAATTTGAACAATTGTTTTCATCTATTCAACAATCAGTTTTCCCCTCATTTTCCCTTGATCGGTCATAAGTTCAACAATGTATATTCCCGGTTGAAGCTTTGAAATATCGAGTGTATTATCGACAAGTATTCCCGTGTAAACATTGTGTCCTAAATTGTTATAGATATTTGCTTCTATAAGGACAGCCCCGTTTTTGGCGGAAATCGTTACCATCTGATCTGCAGGATTAGGATATATATTTATAGAGGAGTTGTTCGTTGAAATTGGTTCAGCAATTGAAACTAACTGAAGTTCATCAACACCAATTTCAGGTTG
>CAIYZW010001050.1 GCA_903930725.1 uncultured Bacteroidota bacterium | reverse complement strand
GTTACCCGCTTTGCCGACCTTGGATTTTTGATTGGTATTTTGCTGCTTTCGTTTAATACAAAAACTTTCGATTTTATCCAGCTTACCGACCCTAGCGGACCGGCAATGCTGACTGGTGCCGGTGCTGGTTTTATGGGTTTGTCGGTGCTCACCTGGTCGTTGATTTTGATTTTTATTGGTGGTGCCGGAAAATCGGCTATGTTCCCGCTACATATTTGGTTACCCGATGCCATGGAAGGCCCAACGCCTGTTTCAGCGCTGATTCATGCTGCAACGATGGTTGTTGCCGGCGTTTATCTTGTTGCCAGGCTTTTCCCGGTTTACGCTTTGGCTGCTCCTGCAGGATTGCATGTTGTAGCTTATGTTGGAGGATTTTCATCACTTTTTGCTGCGGTGATTGCCTGCACACAATACGATATTAAACGTGTGCTGGCCTTTTCGACCATGTCGCAGATTGGTTATATGATGCTCGCGGTGGGCGTTTCTGGTTATGGTGGCGAAGAAGGCCTTGGTTTTATGGCTTCGATGTTCCATCTTTCGACCCACGCCATGTTTAAAGCTTTGTTGTTCCTTGGTGCCGGTGCCATTATTCACGCCGTTCACAGCAATTATATGTACGACATGGGTGGCTTGCGCAAATATTTACCCATCACACACATTACATTCCTCATTGCAGTTTTGACGATTTCCGGAATTCCTCCTTTCTCAGGATTCTGGAGTAAAGATGAAATCCTTGCTGCAACCCACGCATTTAGCCCTGTGCTGTTTTACAACGCCGTTTTTGTTGCTGGTCTTACAGCATTTTATATGTCGAGGCTTTATTTTAATGTTTTCTGGGGAAAAGATAACCGCGTTTATCATCACACCCCACACGAATCGCCATTGACGATGACTATTCCACTGATGATTCTGGCTTTTGCTTCGATTTTTGCCGGCTTTATTCCGTTTCATTCTTTTATCACCTCTGATGGTTTACCTCTGGAAACTCATCTTGATTTGGCGATTGCCATTCCTTCGGTTCTTGTTGCCCTTATCGGGATTGGTATTGCAGCCGTTCTTTACAAAAAAGAAAGCGAATTGCCGGTAAAAATTTCGAAAGGCTTTGGCATTTTGTACCAGGGCGCCTTCCATAAATTTTACATTGATGAACTTTACTTCTTTGTTACCAAGAAAATCATTTTTGCATACATTTCGCGCCCTGTTGCATGGTTCGACAGGCACATCGTTGATGGTTTTATGAACATGATTGCCTGGATTGCCAACTATGTGGCCGACCATATCAAAGGTTTCCAGAGCGGAAAAGTGCAACAATACGGATTTGTGTTTGTGATGGGTGCAATTGTGCTGGTCATCATATTCGCCTATCTGACAAAAGTTTAAAATTAGCTGATTAAAAAATTACTTTAGAATAAGGAAAATGAACCTGAACCTTTTTGTAATCGTACCAATCCTTAGCATCATCGCCATGTTGATGTCGAAGGATTTTAAACAAACCCGCCTGATTGCCGCCATTGGCTCGGGCATCCAGCTTTTGCAGGCTGCTGCGCTGGTTTATCTGTTTTATGCCGAAAGGGGCAGCGGAAACACGGCTCAGATGCTCTTTATGCAGGATTATAGCTGGTTTTCGATACCAAATATCCATTACACCATTGGTGTGGATGGCATTTCGGTAGCCATGATTTGCCTGACAGCCATTGTGGTTTTTGCCGGGATTTTCGCTTCATGGGAAGTAACAAATTTACACCGTGAGTTTTTCATTTCGCTGATTTTGCTTTCATCCGGAGTGTTTGGCTTTTTTATCTCAGTCGATTTATTTACCCTTTTCCTGTATTATGAAGTTGCGGTTATCCCGATGTACCTCTTAATCGGCATCTGGGGAAGCGGTCCGAAAGATTATTCAGCCAT
>CAIYZW010001049.1 GCA_903930725.1 uncultured Bacteroidota bacterium | reverse complement strand
GTTGAATGTCCGGAAGACATGTACGCCTGCATCAATGATCCGGCTTTTGAACTTTCCGGAGCTACTCCTGAAGGTGGGACATATTCGGGAACAGGTGTTTCGGGTGGATTTTTTAATCCCGCTGTGGCTGGTTTAGGCTATCATTTAATTACCTACACTTATGTAATTCCTGGAACCAATTGTGCTGGTTCATGTGAGTTTTACATCGAAGTAAAACCATTGCCACAGATTGATTGCCCCGCTGCTTTTGAAGTTTGTCTTGGCTCACCAAAAATCCTTTTGAATAATGCCTATCCCCAGGGTGGTGAATATTCGGGAACTGGTATAATCATGGAAAATGGGTTCTACTATTTCGATCCTTCCGTTGGCATTGGAACTTACAAAATAACTTATTGTTTCACCGATCCTGCAACAAATTGCACAAATTGCTGTGAGTTTGTAATCACCGTTATTGCCAGCCAAATTATTGAGATTCCACAGGGATGGAGCGGCATTTCGAGCTATATTATTCCGGATGATCCGGATATTGTTAACATGATGAATCCAATTGCATCTCAGCTTATCCTGATTTATCACGACGATAAGTTCTACTGGCCCGCAGAGGAACTCAACACACTGGTGAACTGGAATCCTTATTGGGGTTATGTTATAAAAGTAAACGATGAAGCTGAACTTTCAGTTTGCGGTGAACCTACACAGAATAAAACCATAAACCTGAACCAGGGCTGGAATCTGATTCCTGTGCTGAGCAGCGAGGATTACGATATTCAAACCTTGTTTAATGGTGTTTCCGGTTTCCAGATTGCCAAAGAAGTGGCCGGAACCGGTGTTTATTGGAAAGACTATGGAATTAACACCATTGGTTGCCTAGCGCCCGGAAAAGCCTATTACGTGCGGATGACAGCGTCAGGCAGCATAAATTATGCATTGCCAGGTTATTGTCTGCCAACCAAAAATGGCGTTCCTTCAGGCGAATTGAAAACTCCGTGGAATGAAATTACGAACACACCAGGCTCGCACCTTGTGGCCTTTAATATTCCAAATAATATGTTTGGGATCGGTGATATTGTTGGTGGCTTTACGCTTGACGGAAAATGCGCAGGCATCGTCGAAATTACTGATACATCATTGCCATTTGCCCTCAGCCTTAATGGTGATGATGCTACATCTACCGAAGTTGATGGCTTTGAAGCCGGTGAAATTATTTCGTATAAACTTTACAGGACAGCTACCGGGGAAGTTTTCGATATGCAGGTATCCTATAAACCCGACATGAACTCCGGCAACTTTCAGAACAATGGATTATCCGAAATAACACAAGTTAAGATGACTGCAACCAGCATTTCAAATCCGGAAGCCAGCCATCCCAAAATCTATCCAAATCCTACACATGGAATTTTCAACATCAGTGGATTCAATAAAACTGCAAGTATCAGAATAATGAATGCCATTGGTGAAGAAATCTTTAAAAACGAAATGACCTTACCGGCAAAGCTCGACCTCACCGGCCAGCCAAACGGAGTTTACCTTATCAGGGTTGAATCTGAAAATAACGTGTTCTTTGAAAAACTGATTCTTAATTAGTTAAACACCTTTTCATAACCAGGTTTTTGTAAAAATTCCCCACCAGCTCATCTTCGGATGAGTTGGTGGGTTTGTCACTTTTGGTTATGTCTTTTTTGCAATTATCATCATCAAAAAAAATGAAAATTATGAAAACAAAAAATTTTGGACTTTTACTGTTAATGCTTTTGTTCGTGGTAGCGCTGTTGGCGCAAACAACCGGCGATTTCAGGACCAGGCAAAATGGCAACTGGAATAACGCCAGCACCTGGCAAAGGTTTAACGGAAGCAGTTGGGTAAATGCAGCCTATTTCCCGACTTATAATGATAATGTTATAACTGTGCTTGCCGCACATACAGTTACAGTTACAACAACAGTGCAGATTGATCAGGCCATAATTTTTGGCACTGTGGCTATTAACAGCGATGCAGTTGATCTTGATATTAACGACGGTACAGGAACCGATTTACAGGTTTTTGGCTCAATCGTCAATTATGGCGATGTTGACAAAGAATCATCCGCTACCATTGTTTACGAATCAGGTTCAAAATACCAACATGCACGAAACGGCGGAACCATCGAAACCGCCACCTGGAACGTAAATGCCGAATGTCAGGTTACCGGCATTACAACCACCGATCCTCTCTCATCGAGCTACAATCAGGCATTTGGCAGTTTTACCTGGAATTGCCCCAGCCAAACAATTTTGGCTACCACCTCCGGAAATTTAACTACCATAAACGGGAATTTCCAAATGAAATCAACTGGTTCAGGCAGTCTGAAGATTTCTACCTCCGCGATAACAACATTAACCATTGGCGGAAAATTCGTGATGAGTGGTGGGATTTTTATTGTAACCGATGGTTCGGCTGATAATATGATCATCCTTCAGGGCGACTCATTAAAGATTTCTGGTGGAACCCTCACCGAAAACGGTTCACAGATTGATGATGCGATTTTCCGGTTGAATAAAACGGGCACAATGTATTATGAAAAAACAGGAGGCCTGATTTCGGGTTCGATAAGTTTTGAAGTTCTTTCGGGCTGTACACTCGATTTAGGAACGAGTATTCTGGGCGATCCACTTTACAGCTCAGGATATTTTACGCTCAATTCGGGAGCAGGACTTAAAACCCAACATTCGCAGGGGATTTCAACAAGCAGTTCAACCGGTTGTGTTCAAATGATTTCTTCAAAAACTTACAGTAATTCGGCCAGCTATACTTTTTACCGAAACGGAGCACAGGCGAGCGGAAACGGTTTTCAGACCACTCAGAATAGCCTGATAACCATTGGCTCAAGTGCCTGTGCCACCACCTTTTCGTTAACCAATGGTTCGGTTTTGGTAAATAACAAATTAATCCTGATGAGCAATTCGATGTTAAACAGCAGTATTTCGGGCACAGTTTCGTATGGCGCATCAGCAATGCTTGAATACCAGGGCGCATCCGCACAGACAACCGCGTCGGGGGAATTTCCTTCATCAGGCGGCCCTTATCATCTTACCATAAACAACCTAAATGGCGTAACACTTCACGCTTCGAGGGCAATTAATGGCACATTGTACCTAACTTCCGGCACTTTTCTGATTGGAGCAAACACGCTCACATTAAACGGTGCAATCACCAAAACTTCCGGAAGTTTAGCAGGCGGAAGCTCCTCAAACCTCACTTTCGGAGGAAGCGGTGCCTCAACAAATTTGCCGGCAATTATCCTCAACAATCTCACCATCAACCGGGCTAACGGCATCGTTTTAACCGGTGATGTTACCACACACGGAACGATTTCGCTCACCAACGGCAGCCTGGCAATTGGCGCCAATACTTTAACAATAAATGGTTCGATAACAAAAACCAGCGGTTCACTTACCGGCGGAAATACTTCAACAATTGTTTTTGGAGGTAGCGGCGCAGCTACAGGATTGGTGGAAATTACGCTTCATACACTAACCCTGAACCGTGCGAACGGATTAAATCTGCTTGGAAATCTTACCATCAAAAACCAGTTAAATCTTACTTCGGGGGCTTTAAATATCGGCGCCAAAACCATTTTTATGGATGGGATTATTAACACAACAGCAGGAAGCCTCAATGGCGGAAACAGTTCAAACATCGAAATCCGTGAAAATGCAAGCCCTGTCAATGTTCCGGCAGTTATTGTTAACAATATCACGCTTAACAGGGTTGTAGGAGCAAATCTTACAGGCGACATTACTGTTTTTGGCACAATTTATCTTACCAGTGGCAACTTTTCGATTGGAAGCAACACGCTTACTTTATATGGTTTTATTTCGGCAAGTGGTGGCAGCCTTACCGGAGGAAATTCTTCAAATCTGGTTTTTGAAGAAAATCCAAACTCCGAATACTTACAGGCCATCACACTAAACCAACTTACCATCAACCGAAGTGGCGGCGTTAATCTATCCGGCGATATCAGCTTAAATGGCGATTTTACCATCCAGAACGGAACACTTAAAGCCACCGGAAGAATTATTGAAACGGCCGGAAATGTAGTAATCAACGATGGTGGAATTTTATGGATTGATGGTAATTCACAGCTACGACTATCGGGCGGAAAAGCCCTCAACGTCAATAGTGGTGGGATTTTTAAAGCTACCGGCGACCCTTTGATGCAGGCTTTAATCACCCAAAATAACCTTATGAGAGGATATTATAGTTTTTGGGTAAACCAAAACGGAACAATTGCCGCCCAAAACTGCATTTTTGAATTTGCAGATATTGATGGTGTAAAAATTAATCAGGGCGCCACTGTTGACGAATCATTCAGTTTTACTGGGTGCACATTCCAAAATGGCGAGCCAGGCGGACAGCTCCTGACTATTGACAATAATCAGGAAATTGTTATCGAAAATGCCATTTTTCCCGAAAATACCTGGGGAAGCCTTTATAACGCTGGCAAAAGCACCGATTTTGGCAGTGTGTATTTTTACCAGTCAACTGGGTCGTTTGCCGGTCCTGATTATGAAAACGATGCTTATGAATGCATCAGTTGGTCAGGAGTAACAACTTACCAGAATCTGGAAATACCCGAAGGCTGGAGCGGTATTTCTACGCGCATTATTCCGGTTGAACCCGAAATCGAAACCATGTTTCAACCCATCGCCAGTGAGCTTGTAATTTTGTACAACCTTACGGGATTTTACTGGCCAGGCGAGAATATCAACGAATTGGGCGACTGGAACACCTTGAGCGGTTATGTAATTAAAGCTACTTCTGATGTTTTGATGACCGTAGATGGCACCGAAAATCCTACAAATACAGTGGAATTATCCGCCGGATGGAATTTAATTCCGGTTTTTAACCAGGTTCCGGCTTCGGAAATTCTGGAGGCTTTGCCCAGATTTGTTGTGGCCAAAGGCATTGCAACCGGCGAAATTCTCTGGCCCGAATACAATATCGCCACTTTGGAATTTCTGAATGTCGGAAAATCCTATTTTGTTTATACAACACAAGCTGGCACAATAACTTATCCTACCGGCATTTTTAAGCAAAAAAATAGAATTGCTTTCGCAGAAAGGATTGCGACACCCTGGAATGAAGTGAAATTTACGCCTGCCACGCACCTTGTAGCTTTTGATGTAAACAATCTGGTTTTTGAAGCCGGAGATATTGTTGGTGGTTTTACGCTTGACGGAAAATGTGCGGGTATCGTCAAAATTACCGATACTTCGGTGACATTTGCCCTCAGCCTTAATGGTGATGATGCTACCTCTGCCGAAGTTGATGGCTTTGAAACCGGCGAAATAATTTCGTACAAACTTTACAGGCCAGGTACCGGGGAAGTTTTCGATCTGCAGGTATCTTATAAACCCGACATGAACTCCGGCAACTTCCAGAGTAACGGCTTATCCGAAATAACACAAGTTAAGATGACTGCAACCAGTATTGCAAATCTGGAAGCCAGCAATCCCGGAATCTATCCAAATCCAACTCACGGAATTTTCAACATCAGTGGAAGCAATAAAACTGCCGGTATCAGAATAATGAATGCCTTTGGTGAAGAAATCTTTAATAACGAAATGACCTTACCGGCAAAGCTCGGCCTAACCGGCCGGCCAAACGGAGTTTACCTTATCAGAATTGAATATGAGAATAACGTGTTCATCGAAAAACTGATTCTTAATTAAAATTTTCCTGATCAGAGAAGAATAATTAAAAGCCCCTCCAATCGGCCATTTGGCAGGTTGGAGGGGCTTTGGTTTTTTGTTATTCGGCGTTATCAGAAATTCAGATTTCCTGATTCCATTCAATGAG
>CAIYZW010001048.1 GCA_903930725.1 uncultured Bacteroidota bacterium | reverse complement strand
TTTTATGGTTTTTGCCGTTTATGTAATTTCATCTTGGTGGGACTGGTGGTACGGCGGAAGCTTTGGATTGCGCGCCTACATTGATTTTTATGGGGTTTTTGCACTTCCGATGGCAGCATTTTTAAGCTGGGTTCTGGAGCAAAAAAAGTATATCCGGGTTTTACTTTTGGCTATTTTTATGTTGGTAGCTGCCCGAAGTACTTTTCATCATGTTCAATACCATTACGGGGCTATCCACTGGTTTGGGATGACCCGAGAAGCATATTTTGATTCGTTTTGGAGAATCAGACCTTCGGAAAGATTTCCGGAATTAATTAAGGAACCTGATTATCAGTTGGCCAGGAAAGGTATTTACAAATATGCCGAAAAGGAAAAAATCGAAAATCAGAATCACCAGATTCCCTCAAATTGAATATCATCAAATTAAGGTTTAAAAAACTAATTTTGGCAGTCGAATAAATTACTTTTTGATGTATAAAAACAATAAAATAGCTGTCGTAATTCCAACTTACAAAGCGGAGAATCATCTCACTGATGTACTCGGTGGCCTTCCCGACTGGGTTGATCAGATTATTGTGGTTGATGACGCCTGCCCAAGGAAATCAGGCGAAATTGCCGAAAAATTATCGAAAACCAATGAAAAAATCATTGTTATTCGTCACGAAATAAATCAGGGTGTAGGCGGCGCTGTGATTAGCGGTTACAAAAAATCCATCGAACTTGGTTGCGATGTGACCGTTAAAATGGACAGCGACGATCAGATGGATCCGGCATATATTTCAAGCCTTATCAACCCGATTGCCGAAGGAAATGCGGGCTACACCAAAGGAAATCGCTTTGTTGATTTTAAAGCACTCCGCTCGATGCCAACTCTCCGACTGATGGGCAACAGCGCCCTTTCGTTTACTGTAAAAGCCTGTTCGGGCTACTGGAGCATGATGGATCCCACCAACGGCTACACGGCTATTGGTAAATCAACGATCGAAAAACTAAATCTGGATAAAATAGCTAAACGCTACTTTTTTGAAACCGACATGCTTATCAGCCTGAATATCCAAAGCACAGTTATTCAGGATGTGCCGGTACCAGCGCGATATGGCAACGAAAAAAGTTCGCTCAGCATCCGCAACACAATGACAAGATTCCCTTATTTATTGCTGAAAGGCCTTACCAAAAGGTTTATCCTCAAATATCTGATTTACGATTTTAATATGGCTTCGATTTACGTGCTCGTGGGTGGCCCTATGTTGCTTTGGGGAATCTTTTACGGCCTTTACAAATGGGTCGAAAATACGGTAAATAATGTTGCAACCCCAACAGGGACCATCATGCTCTCGGTTTTGCCACTCATTTTGGGTACGCAATTTATCATTGCCGCCATCAACATTGATATTAACTCGGTTCCAAAAAACAACAAATGATTAAAACGGTTTTATTATCCATTTTCACAACCTTGCTCATCACTTCAGGCCAGGTACTCTGGAAAATCGGCATTCAGAAAGCAGGCGGGTTTTACTTGTCCGGACAAAGTATTTTCGGAAATGTTTTCAGGATACTTTTTAATGGCTGGGTATTTTCGGGTTTTGTGGTTTACGCCATTGCTACCGGTTTTTTCATGTGGCTCATTTCCAAATTCGACATCAGCCTTATTATCCCGATTACCAGTGTGGCATTTATTTATTCGCTCCTTGCCGGATACTTTATTTTTGATGAGCAAATCAGCCTATTCAGGGTTTTTGGGGTTTTACTAATTGTTCTGGGTGTTTTTTTTGTAGTTAGAAATTAATTTCAAAATGAACTTCAAATCGCCGGAAATAGCTTGAATTAAGAATTTTATCACCTTCGATATCGAATAATGGTACGCTGCCAATTTCGATTCGGTT
>CAIYZW010001047.1 GCA_903930725.1 uncultured Bacteroidota bacterium | reverse complement strand
TGTTATTGGGAATGGTTTGTTCCGTATTTCGATGAAAGCAAAAACACTCGACCAACACACATCAATCACCATGGGCTATATGATTTCACACATTATCGGAATCGCACTTGCATTTATCACACTAAAAGTAATAAGGGATTACGCCAAAATCGAACCATTACTTAACGAAATCAAGAACAATGATGATAAAACTTCACATGGCGATTATATTTCTTAACTGCCAATTCTTTAAACCCCTATCGTTACCCGCTCTACCAGGCCGGAACCTTTGGCGCCCCCTCAATCCCTTTCCCTTACACAAATCCACAATAATTCCGTAAAGTTTATAAAAAAACAATCCCCCCATCCCCCAATCCCAACCAAACTATCTTTAACTTTGCTGAGGTTTTGAATAATTGATAAAGAATAATCGTATGAAACAGCCAAAATATCAATTGAAAGCTGAAAAGGATTTGACAATTTTTGAGTTTGTAAGTGAAGGAACAAAGGGAAGAATCCCGAAATTGATAGTATTCACTGAAACTAATTTAAAAGACTTTTACAACCTTGCCTTTGGTGATAAAGACGAAGAAACCGGGCAGTTAAACGACCGTATTGTTTCAAATAACAACGACACCGAAAAAGTATTAGCTACTGTAGTTTCTGCAATTTATGCATTTACCGACAAATATCCCGAAGCCTGGGTTTATGCAACAGGTAGCACAACCGCACGAACTCGGCTTTATCGGATGGGAATTAACAAGTATTTGGATGAAGTACTCAACGACTTCCATATTTATGGCGAACTTGGCGACCAATGGTTGCCATTCGAAAACGAAACAAATTTTGATGGCTACGTAGTTAAACGAAAAACAATTAATTTTGCATCATGAAAATAGAAGAACTAAACAAACGGAAAACTCCAATTGTAATAATTGATAAAACATTGGAAAAATACAAAGGGAAAAACCTGTTTCCCGAAAAGTTAGCTAAAGCTAATGATGTATTAAAGCGGATTGGTTTGCCAAAACTGACTACCAAATAGCAATCAGAGGATTTTTGCATTTCAAATGAAGTGAAGCAGACACCGATACTTTTTTGCTCCGATTTATCATTTAATCCGGAGAAATCTTCTGTTTGCGGTTTCACAAAAAACATTCCCCCATCCCCCAACCCCAAGCAAATTATCTTTAGCTTTGCTGAGATTAGAAATAAAAAAAATGGTCAATTAAGATGAGACATTAACCGATTTTTTTACATTTGTTATAAAAAACAAGATGACAAACACAGCACTATTCACCCGGATTTCAAATTTACCCCATCCAATACAAAATGAGGTGATGGATTACATCGAATTTATAATTCAGAAATACAGTAAAAAAGAAGCCAAAAAGCATCCAAAAGCCGGATGCATGCAAGGTACCTTCACTTTAAGTCCCGATTTTAACGAACCTTTAGAAGATTTTAAAGAATACATGAAATGAAATTATTAGTCGACACACAATCTTTTATTTGGTTTGTCGAAAACGACAAGCAACTGCCTGTAAAGATCAAAAATGAACTCGAAGACCTGAATAACACCATCATTATTAGCATTGCCTCTTTGTGGGAAATGGCAATAAAGATGTCGCTTGGTAAACTGAATTTGAGTTGCGACATCGAAAAGATGATTGATAAATTGTACCAAAACGGCTTCGAAATCTTGCCCATACTGCCCCAACACATCATTAAACTAAGCACTTTACAATATTTCCATCGCGATCCATTCGATCGGATAATCATCTCACAAGGATTAACCGAAAATATTCCAATTGTAAGTTCCGATGAAGTATTCGACGATTACAATGTAAAAAGAAAATGGAAATAGACTACCGATACCCTTTAATCTCACAAATATAACTAATCCCCCACATCCCCAACCCCAATCAAATAATCATTAGCTTTGCTCAAATAGATTAATCAAAAAAATCAACTTTACTTAAAAATACCTATTTTTGGAAAAAATAAAACAACATGGAAACATTAATAAATCGAATAACCATAAACCCTGACATCTGTCACGGGAAGCCAACAATCAGAAACATGCGCTATCCGGTGGAGTTGATATTGGATTTACTCTCATCAGGAATGACTTACCGCGAAATCATCGAGGATTATCCTGCTCTCGAAGACGACGACATTAAAGCATGTTTGGCTTTTGCTTCACGACTTACAAAAGTAAAATCAATCCATAAAATCGTTGCATGAGATTTATTATTGACGCGCAACTGCCTGCTGCTTTGGCAAAATTCTTAGCACAAAAAGGATTTGATATTATCCATACCGATGATTTACCGAATAAGGAATTTACCTCTGATAATGAAATCCGGGAAATTTCGGTAAGAGAAAAAAGAATAGTAATAACTAAAGATTCCGATTTTTTAGACTCATTTTATGTCAAGGCAGTACCTCCCAAATTACTGCTTGTTTCAACAGGCAACATCAAAAACAAAGCTTTAATAAGTCTTTTCGATTCAAACATCCAAAAGATTGTTGAACTTTTTGCTGACTTTTCTTTTGTCGAACTTAGCAATTCCGAAATTATCGGACACGAATAAAACCATCAGGCATTATGCTTCACAAATAAAACTAATCCCCCACATCCCCCAACCCCATTCAAATTATCTTTAGCTTTGCCGAGATTTAAAATTAGAACGATTTGTTGATAAGAAGATAAACATAGCACTATGCTTGAAAAAGATTTTGAAGACATAATTTGTAAATATCCCGAACTAATCGAAGAAGGTCTAATCCTTATTGGCCGCCAATTGAGCCTCTATGGCCGAAGAATGGACGTTCTATTCGAAGACAAGTTCAAAAGAAAACTTATCATCGAACTAAAAGCTGGGCCGATTAAAGACGAACATATTGGTCAGATTCTTTCTTACGAAGGAATGCTTCTTTCCGCAGATGATCCCACAATAAGGATAATGTTAGTTGGAACAAGAGTCCCTCCTAATATACAAAGAAGTCTGGATCATCACGGAATTGCCTGGAAAGAAATTACCTTTTCATTTCTGAAAGAATTTCTTTATAATAATGGTGACGAATCTTTGAATCATTTATTTGAATACGATGTCCCTTTTGTAAAAGAGAGAGTTATTTACAATAATAATGCACTGCAAAGTCAAAATAAATTTGAACCTATAAAATCTGGTTCTGATTTAATTGAAAGGGTAATATCTTCTGAGAATTATAAAAGCTTTAAAAGGTATTTACCATATAAAATCAATCGTGAAGCAAAAGCAAAAAAAATAATTGAGGGAAATCTTGGTTATATCGAACATAAACACCTTGAAGATGTATTGGCGCTAATAGATGAGACCCATCCTTATACCCATAATGGTAAAATTGTTAATGGTCCTTGGTTTGGTAGACTTCTTAAACCAAATGCAAATAATATTTTTAATGAAGATAGTGATAAAATAAACAAATGGTTTAAGATTTTATCGGATAATCATTTTTCAGCCGAAAGAAGATTAGATTTGCTGCTCAGGGAACCAAATAAAATTAAAGGACTTAATGTTGGTTTCATAACATTGATGCTATATCTTCTTGATAATATTAATTATTCAATTTGGTTTGAAGGCCAACACAATGGATTAAAATTAATGTATCCCAATCTTGAGAAATATTCTGGCAAGAGCACCCAATATCCTATATTTAATGATTTGTCCAAGGAATTTATAAAGAAATATAATTTTGAACATACTGAGTTAGATTGGTTGTTAACAACAGGTTTACCAAATCCCGAATAGTGAATTAAAAAACATCTAACCCTAATAAACCAGGGCTTCACCCAGTCCCAAACAACCAGATGAAGCCCTGTCCAAAAAAAACATAACCTCAAACCTACACCACCGGCGCCGCCGGCACTACATCCGGCTCTTTCCCCGCCCCCAAATCCACGATAATCCGGGCATTCAGGTAATTCGTATAAAAATCAGGATTTGTAGCCCGGAACGAAAGCACCAGCTTGTCAAGTTTATTCTTCAGTATCGCATCAGCATCCTTAAAAAGCCCGCCAATAGCCGTCGTAGCCGACTTACTCACCGCAGTAGCATTGCGCCGCTTCGGAATAGCCGTCAAAAACTGCCCCAGCAACGTTTGCAACTGCGTTATATCCGCCGCCACAATATTATAACCCGCCAATTGCGTGGCTAAAGGTTGAGCAGCCTCATAAATAATCCGCGCCATATCATACACAATATTGTCGCGTTTAAGCTTAAAAGCCGAAGGCGTATAATCAACAACACCCATCAGTTCGGCATTGTTGGTTGCACTCGCATAAGCCATCAGCGCCCCGCTCACTTTCAGCGCCTGTCGCGTAAGCGTTTCGCGCACAAGTTTCCGTTCTTTCACCAGCCCCGAAGCATCCTTTTCCTGTTTCTGCCGTTCGGTGCGGATAGCCGTAATTTTGCCATCCAGTTCCAGTTTGGCCGCGCCAATCGCAGTTATCGAAGTCCATGTCGTTTGAGTATTTGCCAGAAATGCCTGTACAGCCTCAAACATGTTCAATTTGTTTATTTGATTTGCATTCATAATAGTATGTATTTTAAATTGATGGAGCAAATTTCAAAAATGTTTTACTAAAAAACAAATTTTAACCAACAAATTTTATTTTTCAAAACCTCTCACGCCTTAAAGCGTGATGAGGTTTAAATCTTAAACCACCCAAAGATGTCATTAAACCACCCAAAGATGTCGTCAAACCACCCAAAGATGTCGTCAAACCACCCAAAGATGTTATCTAACCACCCAAAGATGTCGTCAAACCACCCAAAGATGTCGTCAAACCACCCAAAGATGTCGTCAAACCACCCAAAGATGTCATTAAACCACTCAAAGATGTCATTAAACCACTCAAAGATGTCGTCAAACCACCTAAAGACGTTATTAAACAACCCAAAGATGTCATTAAATCACTGTAAGATGACTTTTCGTCAGATAAAGATGCTATTTCTTAGCTTAAAAATCTATTTTAGAAGCCCCTATTCTTCCTCTCCATATATCAGATCAACCAATTGCCGGGCATTAGCCGAATTCGAGTAGTTCCCCATAAGGATTTCCCGCCGCCGCCTTACCTCCGACAAATTAAAATCCCTTTTCATGATATCGTCAAGCTTATTTCTGTAGCCCACAGCCTCGTCGGCAATGTCGCAAAGGCTTTCCAGCCCCGTCCCGGCAACCATCGAGCGGTTCACAAGGCAAAAGCGCCCCCTAAAAAGCGTGTTCAGCAACTTCAGTTTCAATCCCGTCGCCTGAAACGTTACCAGAACATTCACCTGCGCCTTTCCAATCAATCCAAACATCGTTTCATCGTCCGGATTTTCGATTAAACGCACATTCCCATGCAATTTAACCAATTTCCGAAGCCTTTCAGGCGGTTCCAAACCCGCTATAACCAACCGGTGAGCACTTCCGTCAAACACATTTTTTATCAGATACTCCGCCGCCTGCAAATTCTCCGCCACCGACAGCTTTCCATGATACAGCGCATAATCTCCGCGCCCCGTCAGCACCATAAAAGTATCATTTGCATGAAAACTCGGCATATAAATCACCCGTCCCGTCTTAAACCGCTTTCGCAGATAATCAGCATCCGTCTGGCTAACCACCAGCATCATCGTTGCATGTTTCAATACGTTCTGATAAAGCAGCAATTTTACGCTTTCAGCAAAATAATATAT
>CAIYZW010001046.1 GCA_903930725.1 uncultured Bacteroidota bacterium | reverse complement strand
GGAAAAATATTTTGCGAAAAATGCATATTTATCATTCAGATACCTTGTATCATTATTCAAGACCATTACTTCATGGTTCCCGAGAAGCATGTGAACCTCGCCACCGGCCTTTCTGGCCTGCAAATCAAGCTGATAAATAAACCAAAGACTTTCGGTTACCTCACTTCCACGATCGCAAACATCGCCACCAAAAACCAGATGACCATCACCCCAAATCCAATGATGATTTCGGTCAATCACTTTGTTGATAATCAAATAATTAATCAAAGCCATGTAATGACCATGAAAGTCGCCAATAGTCAAAATTTTGGTAACATTCTCATAAATTGCAGGCTTTGGATGATGATTTCTTAAAACCTGATATTCGTTTGTGTCATAAACAAATCCCTTAAGATTGATTGTATCACCTTTTGCACTGCAACATTCATCTAAAAGCAGCGGAACTTTTCTAAGCGTATCAAAAACAAAATAATACATTCGGCACAACGAATCGTTTACCCAATCAACGTAAGGTCCATCGGTGTAAGGAGGTTCGTTGTTATAAAAATGCCGGAACTCTGTAATTTTGACGAGGTATTCGGCAATTTCCACAAAATCGGCAAAATTTGCAATATCAAGAGCATTAAGTTTATTATCATTTACCAGTGAAACATCAGCACCATTTTCGACCAGGAGCATGACATCCTCCAGTTTATTCATTTTGGTAGCGAAAATAAGCGCTGTATTTCCATTTTTCGCTTTGGCATTTAAATCACAGCCATTTCTGATTATAAACCGCATCAATTTAATCTGCCGAAACTGCATGCAATACATCAAAGGCGTTTTTCCGTTGCTTTCCTTATTTTTATCAGCTCCAAAATTGATAAGCTTTGTTGCAAGTTCCCCATTTCCAGATTTTATTGCAAGATTCAGCAAGGTCATTTCCTGTTTTCCATAAAATCCATCAATATCATTACCCTCGTTAATAAACCTCAAAACTGTTGCAAAATCATTTTCTTTGATTGCCTGGATGACATTTTTTTCTGAAATGGCCGAATCGCTCTGGGCTATTGAAATGGCGGCAGCAATCAAAAAAAATATAAAATGGAAGCTTTTCTTCATAGTTTCATTCCTGGACGGGAAAACAACCATCGCAAATTAGTATAGAATTATAATTATAAGCTTTACAAATAACTCAATATGAGTTAATTTGTTCAAATATTTCGATAAAAGTTAGTTTCCTTTGATACAAGCGTCCAAAAATTCAACTTTGATAAGCCGGTCATTCCCTATTATTTTGTAAAAATCGTCGAGGTATTGGATAATCCTCTTTTTTTCGCTTTCCTTCAACAAGTCGAAATCCTGATAAAGAGAGTAAATCTCAGCTTTTTTGGAGTTATAAAACTCAAAAGTTGTTTTAAATTCATCCAAAGGCCGGCAAAATCCACGGAAAATTCTTTCGGTAACTGATGAAGTTCCAAAACGTGGTAAAGGTTTGGCATACATTGCATTAATTATTCCACTCCAATCAAAATCGTAAGGAATTGCATAAGCTGGTTGGGTAGTGTCGGCAGTAAAAAGTTTGATATTGTGCAAAGTTGTAACAGCCCAGTCGGTGTTGCCAATCATGTACTGAAAAACAGATAGTTTAGCTGCATGATCGTACCTGGTTTTCTCCTGCATCACATATTTTTTCTCAAATTCGATTATACCAAGTCGCTCTTCAAGAACTTTATCAGGTTCAATCAAAATTGAGTAACTTTCCTGTACAACTTTTTCGGAAATGGTATCGTAATAAGTTATCCACGCAAGCCTTGCATGATAGCTGGTGTCGGTTATAATATTGTAAGTTCGATAAACGAGATATTCTTCGATTACATATTGTTGAAACTGCTTTGAACCTGAAATACAATGTGTTACAAGCTTTATTTTATTGATTCCCTCAAACAGTGTTTTTTCTGTTTCCTTCTTTTTAAAGTCAAGACTTAAAGGTGGAAAGTTACAGTTTTCGGAACTACGACGAAAATTACCACGAGCCTGCATTTTCACATTTAACCTGATGGTATCTTCGTTTTGGACATACTCAACAACTGCTGGATGTTCCTCCCGATCATCACTTACATCCTTTAGGACACCTTTAATATCACCCCTGATGGTCAGATGAAGAACTTCGTTGGTTGAAAAAAGGGAAACTGTTTTACTTTTTGTTAAATCCTGTGCTGAAATACTATTTGAATAAAACACGCCTATCATGCTAATTATCAGGATAAGCAATCGGTCATCAAACCATTTTTTCCTACTTTTCATTATCAGTCTTTTTATTTTCTTTAAACGAAAAATTATCTAAATCCTCGCCCTCAAAAAAATTGGTAGAGTACTTATCCCAAAAATAGTAAATCGTAATTTC
>CAIYZW010001045.1 GCA_903930725.1 uncultured Bacteroidota bacterium | reverse complement strand
GACCCTTAGTTTGTAGAGTCAGCCTTTCAGGAATTATGAAGCCACCTCGGTTGGGGTGGCTTTTCGGTATAATTATACAATTAAGTCCGAAAAGTAAGTTGATTTCCATTGATGAAAAGTAAGCGCTTGCCCGGATTTTAACCCTATCAGATGACTTCTCTTAATTTTTCACCCGTATGCCATTCAACATCAATAGCTTGCCTCATTTAATGTCTCCGAAAATTTATCCTTTAACAAAAGAAATTTCTTAAAAAGAAATACCACGTGTAGTTATTTTTATAATTTCATGCCTTATTTATAAAACCAAACCTGGAAAGGTACCAGGGCGCTGGTTTTTGTTCTGTGGATAATCTGTTAAAAAATGAGTACACCAATCAAAATTCTTCTTCTTGAAGATAATGTTCTGGATCAAAAAATCATCCAAAATGTAATCGAGCACTCAGAGCTTGAAGCAACTTTCGAAGCTGCTGATAATGAGCAAAATTACATCAATGCATTAAAACATTTTGTTCCTGATATTGTTTTGGCCGATTTTGTAATTCCTGGTTTTGGCGGAATGGAAGCGCTCACCACTCTTAAAAGGATTTGCCCCGATATCCCGTTTATTTTTGTAACCGGTGAGCTTAGCGAAGAAACAGCCATTGACTGCCTCAAGGATGGTGCCTGGGATTACATCCTGAAAAGCCGCATCAAACGCCTGCCTGTTGCCATAAAAAGCGCCCTCGTGCTTTACAACGAAAAGTGTGAAAAGGAAAAGGTTAACAGCGAAATACGCAAAAGCGAATTGCGGTTCCGGAGTATGGCTTCAAATATTAACGATGGCGTACTTATTATCGAAAACGATACCTGCACCTTTATCAACGAAAAAGCAAAAAAACTACTCAGTCACGAGAGCTTAAGCCCTAAATACCTGACAATTGAAAGGCTCATCCCTTTGGACAAATCAGATGAGCTTGCCAGATTTAAAAACAATACAGATTCCGAAACAACCTTTAAAATCGAATTCGAGAAATACTACCCAAACGAAAACGATTTCGATTTGTGCCTCCTTTTTAAATGTGCTGCCAGTTTAAATGCCAACCACCATGCTGGTTTTTACTTTACAATCAGCGACATAACCCAACAGCGGCTTACCCAGCGCGACGAAAGCCTCAAACTAAAATTTACCAGCCACCTCATCGAAGCCCGGAATTTAGATGATCTTTTTACAATTATTACAAATTCCCTCGACACTTATCTGAGCATTAAGAATTTTGCCATAGCCATCCTTGAGCCTGAAACCGACATGATCAGGGTGGTTTATCTTAGAGATGAGAAGGAAACACCAACCTATTTTCCGGCAGGAAATACCTTTGCTGCCAAAGTAATCAAAAATCAGGAGTTGGTGTATCTTAAAGATGCCGAAATACAACGGATGATTAATGAACATAAGATCGTGCATGTTGGTGTAAGGTCGAAAGTATGGATGGGTGTGCCCTTTGAAACCTCACGTTATAAAGGCCTGGTGGTAATTCAGGACTACGAAAACGAAAATCTCATCAGCAAAAATGATATTGGGCTGCTTCAATACATCACCGAAAACATCGGCAAACAGCTCGAACGGAAATTCTTTATCGAAGATATTAAAGCAAGCGAGTTTAAATTCAGAGAACTGTTTGTAAACATGAGTTCGGGCGCGGCAATTCTTTCCCCATTG
>CAIYZW010001044.1 GCA_903930725.1 uncultured Bacteroidota bacterium | reverse complement strand
GGGTTTATAATCCAAGATTAACTTATCACAAAGGGGCTTATCTGGTTCACATGCTCCGGTGGGTTTTGGGTGATGATGATTTTTTCCAGGGCATCAAAAACTATCTCAACGACCCCGATCTGGCTTATGGATTTGCCACAACACAAAACCTGAAAACCCACCTCGAAGCAACAAGCGGATTGGATTTGACTGCCTTTTTAGATGATTGGCTCTACGGCGAGGGCTACCCGGCTTATTCGTTGGTTTGCAAAACCCGTGAAGATGAAAAGTTAAGTGTGATCATCAATCAAACACAGTCGCACACATCGGTTGATTTTTTCGAAATGCCTGTCCCGGTAAGGTTTTATGGTTATGGAAAAGATACAACAATCGTTTTTGATCACCGGTTTTCGGGGCAGGAATTTTTGATAGAACTAAGCTTTGTCCCCGATTCATTGGCCATCGATCCTGAAAAATGGCTTATCTCGGGAGGAAACAATTATGCGCTTGGAACTGCTGAATTTGATGAAGAAATGTTCAAAATCATCCCAAATCCCGCTAAAGATTTTATCACCGTCGAATTTCCAGATCAACAAAATTGTTTTGATTATCTGATTTCAGATATGGCTGGTAACACTGTTTTATCCGGGAAAATCGAATTAAATACGTCCGTTTGCCGGATTAGCATTCGTGAATTGCCCGAAGGGATTTATTTGTTCCGCATTAAAACAAAAACACTGGAAGCGATCTCCAAAATAATGATTTCCAGATAGCCACATTTACCGTTTTTGATGATCACAAGTTTCGAGTCCCAATGCAGAGTCGCAATTGTAATGTCGCACCAAACATTGACAATTACGCTGAACGGTAAAAATTGCTGGAATTAAAAAGCTATTCTCAAATATGTAGAATTACAAATCCAAACCCGAAGATTTGGGATTCAAATCAGCATTGCAAATGCCGCTTATGGGAGGGTATTTTTCGTGGCTGGAGAAGTTATCTGGTCGTAAAAATCACAACCACTACTACTTGTAATTACCTGATAATTAATTATCTTAACAAATCATTAACAAATATTTAGATACTTTAATATTTAATTTATGACGATTGTTCTTTTCATGGCTTAATATTGTATTAAAATACTGAATAGTTTAATTTAGTAATTTTAGCTGAAAAAATATTAATTTTTAAAAATCCATATTATGAAAAAGTTCTTTACGCTTTTAGTTTTAACGGTTTTGCTGGCTGCTTCAGTCATGTCACAAAATCCATTTGGAGATGGCTCAAATGGAGCATTAACGGTAAATCTGGGTCAAACCCTGACCATAAATACCGACCGTACTGCAGTTACTGGTGCGAATTCCCAGGGAACTCAGGCAATTTTGGTGAGTAGTTCCACAGGTTTTCAGGTGGGAAATGAAATTTTAATCATTTCCATGCAGGATCCTCAAACCAACATGGCCGAAAATGTCGTTGGACAATGGGAAACACATATTGTTGTGAGTGTTGGGACTGGTGTCCTGTTTCTTGAAAATTCTTTACAGCATTCCTATAATGCTGAACTCGGCAAGAAACATCAGGTTGTAAAAATCCCGCAATATACCTCGGTAAATATTTCTGGCATACTTAATTGTCCTGCCTGGGATGGAACAACCGGCGGCATCTTATTTTTCAGGTCGAATGCCGTTGTTACCGTAACTGCAACTGGTACAATAACCTCTTCTGGCAAAGGTTACCGTGGTGGAACCCAATATGGCGATTCACATGGCGGAGGCCAAGGCGGCGAAAGTTTTGTTGGAATTGGTGGTTTAGGTGGACATTACACTGCTGATCCTCAAGGAAAAGTTGGTGCCGGTGGCGGCGGAGCCGCTTATAATGGCTACAATGGTGGCAACGCAATTGCAGGTGGTGGCGGTGGTTCAACCGGAGGCTCGATTGGGCTTGGTTCGGCCAACCTTGGCGGTTCAGGCGGCGGTGGCGGCGGTCATGCCGGTGGTGCCGGTGGTGCCGGATACGGAACATTTGGTTATGGTGGTTATAGCTATGGCAACACCAATAATGGACTTAATGGTGGTGTAAATTTCTCCGGTAACGGAGGCACAAATAACACTGGCGGCGGCGGCGGCGGCGGCGGAACTTATGGCTCTGCTGAACTTACTAAATTTTACCTCGGAAGTGGCGGCGGTTGCGGTGGAAGGTATAGCGGCCAGACACAAACAGGTCTTGGTGGAAATGGTGGTGGTTTTCTTTATATTTCTACAAACACAATTACCTGCGCAGGAAGTATTGCATCGAATGGTGGAAATGGTGGAAATGGTGGAACATATTGTGGTGGCGGCGGTGGCGCTTCCGGCGGTTCTCTTTTCCTCGAAGCAGTAAACATTAATCTATCAAATGCAATAACCTCTTCAGGAGGAACCGGCGGTACTTCATATAATAGTAATGGTGCCGGGATTGGTGGAAAAGGCCGGATCAGGATAAATAGTAACACTTTAGCAAACACCGGACAGATTAATCCAGCTCCTTACTTAGGACAGTTTAAAAATATTTTTCATACCGAATTATCAAATTCCAACAACCTTACTGGTCCTTATCCGGTTTCGGCATTGATTATTGATAATGAGGGCAGCCCGATCACTCAGGCCAGGCTTTATTATCGGATTAATGGTGGCGCTTTTGTTGAAGTTGCCATGGCAAGCAGCAAAAGCGCTCAACAATTTAATGCAAACATTCCCGGACAAGCTATCAACACAACAATCGAATATTACATCACGGCTACCGATGGAACTGATAATTATATTGCTCCTCTTGGAGCGCCTGCCGAGCTGTATTCCTTTAAGATATCCGGTTTTCCTCCTTATGGATTAACCAGCACAGATTTAAATAACGGAACAGTAAGGCTTAACTGGAATCGTCCGCTTAATCTTACCAATTTTACACACTACACTGTTTATAGAAGTGAGCAAAGGGATTTTACCCCGGGTGCATTTAACATTTTAACGGATAATCTGAACGACACAACTTTTAATGATGCCACAGTAGCTGATTTTCACACCTATTATTATGTCGTATCAGCAAAATACAATTTTGGTGGTACAATAAATGAATCTTTCTCAGGTCAGTCTGCCGGTTTATTGGTCAACAATACCGGACAAACCACGGTTTTGGGATATGCTTTCCTCGAAGGCAGGAACAACCATGCCAACATCAAGGTTAAATTTGTTCCGCTTTCACCATCGGCAGTTGCCGACAGCGTTTATACCAATGCTTTGGGATTTTTCGAAAACCATAATATTTTCCCGGGTGTGTATTCGGTACGATTTATCAAAACCGGATTTCAAACACCAATAATTATCGAGAATATTACCATCGTTGCCGACAAGGATTTGGGTGAATCAACACTTTATGATTTAGGACCAACCTTTTCGGGCAATGTATCAGGCACATGGAGCAATTTTGCAAGTGTTTCGGGGGATATAACAGTTCCGGCTGGCGATTCATTAATTATCGAAGCGGGTACGATCGTTCGATTCCTTGGAAATTATAATTTCCTGGTTTATGGATACCTTGCCTGTAATGGCGCTGCCGGAGATACCATTGTAATTACTTCTGGCCCTGCCAATCAGATTCAGGCACCCAACCAATGGAAAGGCATTGATTTTTATAATTCTGCCGACGATAATTCATATCTCCATTTTACCAAGGTTGAGTATGCTCAAGATGGAATTTATCTTGAATGGGCAAATCCAACCATCGAAAACTGCCTCATCCAGTTGCACAGCCGCTATGGAATTTTGATGCACCAATCGCAGGCACACATCAATAATTCTACTATTAAAACAATCGGCGACAGAGGAATTACAATGAATTATTCGTCTCCGTTAATCGAAAACTGCCTTGTTAAAAATTGTACCAATCAGGGTATTTACTTTAACAATTATTCAAATGGCGTAATTTCAGCATGCACTATTGATAACGATTATTATGGAATAGTCGGTGCTTCTAATTCCAACCCGACCATAATAGGCTGCCTGATTAAAAATAATACTTACGCGGGGCTACATTTTGAAACAATCTGGGGAAGAGGTCTGGTTACAAATAATACTTTTTCCAATAATAACAGGGGTATTTTTCTGTATTATCAATCCGCGCCTCAAATCAAAAATAACCAGTTTATCCAAAACAGCTACGGCATCGAATATCAATATGATTGCGATGCTACAGTTACCGAAAACACGTTTGTCAAGAATTCTTATGGTATTGTTTTTAATACATCCAGTCATTACTGTGAAACCACGATCACCAAAAATGTGTTTGCCTACAATACAAATGATGGAATACACAAGAATAGTTACAGTGGCGCACCCGATAATCCAACTATTAAATACAATACGATTTTTGGCAATGGTGGCGATGGTATCGAGATAAATCAGCCGGGTACCGAAATTATTACCAATAACAATATTGTTGATAATGGCGGGTATGGTATTCGTGTAGCGATAGCAGTCGAAACCTTTGAAAATAACAATATTTATTCAAATACTGCCGGCGCAATTTCAAATTTGGCTTACCTGCCATCAGCAACCTGGAATTTTGTTTCGGTAAATCCTAACAATAATGCAAGTTGCGATATTTACAGAAACATCAACGAAGACCCCAAATTTGTATTGGCTGATACGCTCGATTTCACGCTTCGGAACGGTTCAAAGTGCATTGATGGCGGAACCGTCACTGTAACCGACCCCGATGGCACGATTTCGGATATTGGCGCCTTCCCGTTTGAACATGGGAATCCTCACAAAATAAGTGTTACCGGTGTTTCTAACCAGACCGTTTCATTGGCCTGGGATGCTGTTAGCAGCGATTCACTGGTTGGATACAAAGTTTATTACCGGGTTTCGGCAACCGATTTGCCATACATTCTTTTTGGCAGCACAACTAATTTGGCAATTAACGTAACCAGCCTTACAAACAATGTACTTTACGATTTTACGGTTACCGGGAGTTTTCCAAATTACGAATCAATTTATGCGCCCAAAGTTAGCGAACGTCCGGGAACCTCTCAACTTGCCTACAATCCTGGATCTTACAGTATTGTTATCCCAACCGGGCAAGCATCCAAAACTGAAAATTTCACTGTAACTAATGGTGGTACCAGGGATTTGAACTTTAATTTCCCCACCGGAAATGCAAATCCCAAAAATGCTTATTTTGATGGCACCGGCGACTATGCCATTTATGGAAGTCCTGCCAACATGGGAGGAATGACAGCACTTACAACAGAATGTTGGTTTTACCGTGAGAATAGCGGACACTTTGAATTTATGGGTAAGAATTACCGGAATTTTGCTTTTGCTATCAATGGAAGTAATCAGGTTCATTTTTATAAAGGATACGGCAACCCGGAAAGCTATACCTCCCAAGAGTGGAATACGAGTTATACGATTAATGCCAACCAATGGTATCATTTGGCAATGACCTGGGAAGGAAATACTTTAAAATTGTATGTTAACGGTAACCAGGTTTGGACTGTAACGAATGCACAATCCAGCCCAATCCCTGACTTTATTGGTTATAACTTTACATTGGGAAGAAGGGCGGACGAAAACAATTATTATTTCAAGGGGAAACTGACCGAAGCAAGTCTTTGGAATGTTGCGCTTACTCAGGATGAAATCCGCAAAACGATGTATCAATCACTTGCTGGAAGCGAAACCGGCCTGATTGGCTATTGGCCGCTTCATGCCGATTTTAACGATCATTCAACTAATGGCCTCACTGCCACAATATATGGTGAAACACATCTGGAAACTTCGGTTACCACACCTTTTGCTTTGTACACCGTGCCACAGGTTTCTTATACAGTGGCTCCAGGAGGAAATCAGGTTGTACCTATTACTTTTATTAATCGGACGGATATGACTTCAATTTTCTTCAAGACAACGTTGTATTCGAACGACATCAGTAAACCTAAAACAGAACTTGAAGTAGCACTCAAATTTGGAGAAACTGTGCCAGCTACACCGGTTCACTTTGTTCCGGTAGCTCCAACAGGGAAACCTTATTCCATCTATATTTCAGGTGCTAAGATTGATGGTACAACAATTGCCATTGGTGATGAAATTGCTGTTTTTGATGGCGCGCTTTGCGTTGGTGCCGGGATTTATAACGGAACCTTTAATTTTATTTTTACAGCCTGGGAAAACAATCCAGGCCTTGGACTTACCGGTTTTACACCTGGCCATGCAATGAGTTTTAAAATGTATGATACTTCTGCCGACCTGGAAACCAACGAAGCCGATGAAACATATTATATTGGCAACGATACTTTTGGCTACGGAGTTTTCTCGGCGCTTTCGCTTGAGGCATCTGTTTACAACATCCAGCAGGTTCCGTTTACCGGAGGCCAGTTTAACCTGGTTTCGTTTAATTTGCTGCCACATTATCCCGGCGCATGGAACGTTTTCGCGAATTTGCCCGGATTACAGATTGTTTACAACGATGCCGGCGGCGTTTTGATCCCTGGCTATAATATCAACACTATTGGCGACATCAATTTCAGGGATGGTTTCTATTTGTTTGCCGATCAGAGTGGCAGTATCGGATACGAAGGTACCTATATTCATGTCGAAGATTGGGACATTACCGTGGAACCCAACAAATGGAATTATGTTTCGATGCTTAGCAGGAACCCGGTTGCTGTTACTGATGTTTTTGCAGGATTGGAAAGCAGTATCAGCATTGTTCAGGCAGCATCCGGCCTTTCGTGGATTCCTGCGCAGGGTATAAATACTATCGGAAATATGCAGCCTGGTCTTGGATATAAAATAGCACTTGCTGTTCCTACCAGCGTCACCTTTAATTATCCGGCAGGAAGTAAAGGCGCTTCAGAAATTTCCGAATCGGGAATAAAAACGCAAAAATCAGGCAACGAAACAGGCTTTTTTAGTTACACCGAAACCGGATTACCATATTCGGTTATCGTAAAACTGAAGAACCCTTCGGAATCGGTTTTCAATCTGGTACCAGGAAATGAAATCGGCCTTTTTGATGGCAATCAGTGCGTTGGAGCAGCTATTTACGAAGGTGGCGATCAGATTTTAATTTCCGCCTGGGAAAAGGATGAATCTCAGAGCCTCACTGGTTTTACACCTGGAAACCGCATCACCGCAAGGGTTTATCGCGAAAACTTTGTAAATACCACCAAGCACAATTTAAACAAATACAGCGGTGGAATACCAGTTTATGGCGAAGGAAATTACGCCAAGGTTGTTCTTGATGTGATTCCGGCCAACGAAGAACCTTTCGATTTTGATGCGTTGCCAAATCCATTTAAAGATTTCACTTCGGTGACACTGGAACTCAACAACGAATCCTTTGTTAAGGTTAACGTTTTCGACTATACAGGTCGTTTGGTTAAAACGCTTGCAAATGATCAACTGCTTCCCGATACCTACCATTTAACATGGAATGGTACCGATTTAAACGGCAAAAAACTAAACCCAGGGGTTTATTTCATCATTGCCGAAACTACCGAAAAGTCCATTTCCAAAAAAGTGATCATTATGCAGTAACCTCAGGGTTTTTGCTTAATAATTATTTATTGGTTTTTCGGGTATTGTTTGAAAGTTAATTTGAATCAAAACAACTTTGAATTATGGAAGCAACTCATTTCGATAAAACATACAGATTGGGCAGGTTATTCCTGCTGCTGATCATTCTTTTTGCGATTATTGGTAATGCCAATTCACAGAATTATGCCCTCAAATTTGATGGCAGCGGCGATTATGTAAATACTTCTTTTACCGGATCGTACAGCGTTTGGACACTGGAAGCATGGATTAAAGATGATGGTACGCAGAGCGATTATTGTTCGATTATCCAAACTTACACCGGCAACGATGACGCATTATACGTTTATCCAAACACCAGCGGAAACGTACTTGGTTACTGGCCTGCAGGTGCTGGTACCACAGCTGTGGTTCCAAACAATTGGACACATGTTGCAGCAACCCGAAATTCGCTGGGCGCAATCAAATACTACGTTAACGGTATTGATGCCGGAAGTTCCAGCATTGCAGTCGCTGCGATCAATAAAATTCAGATTGGTGGTTATGGTACTGGTGATTCGGAAGTATTTTCGGGAATAATTGACGAGGTAAGAATATGGAATTACCCGCGAACTCAGGAAGAGATTTATGCCTACAAAAACATCGTCATCGCAGGTAATGAAGCCGGTTTGCTGGCTTATTGGAATTTCAACAATCAAACTCTGACCGATTTATCCGGTCACGGTTTTACCGGAACTATGTTCGGTAATACTTTCATTATAAATTCTGATGCACCGGTTTACCAGTTTACACCAGGCAACGAGCCATTCGAATCGGTTCCTGCAACAGGTTTGCCTTATAATATTGTTTTGGCTGATCTCACCATTAATGGTAGCGAAATTCCAACAGGAACCCAAATTGGTGTTTTTGACGGTGAATTATGTGTTGGAACTGCTTTTTATACCGGTAATCCAAACCAGAATATGATTGCATGGAAGGCCGATCCTGCACAAAACCTTGCCGGATTTACAGCCGGTAACCCGATGACATTTAAATATCATACCATCTGGC
>CAIYZW010001043.1 GCA_903930725.1 uncultured Bacteroidota bacterium | reverse complement strand
CAATTGATAATTTAAGCTATAATCCTCAAAATGAAATTGTACAAAGGATTTTTCAGTATTATGATACGATGATTTTTGACTATCTCCGGAATTTTAATTCCAAAAAAAATTGATTAAATACTTGATTTTAAAGTATTAAAGATTACGATTGAAATTATCCGTTTAAACAACGATTGCCAAACTTCAAATGCCTGAATAAAAAAACTACCCTTAAAATAATAAATCCAATGTTGATCTCAAAAAAGGTAAAGGTGGCAGGGAGGTGATAATTTTTAAGTCATTTCTAATACCACCTTCTTCGTCAAGAAATTGAAAGATTTGGCGGATATTATTGTTTATGAACATTTTAGAGAATATTTCTTCACTCAATCCGCCATTCCTTTTCAAAATATTTAGCAAAACCGAATCGTACAAATGATATTTTATTGGCGAATTTGCACTAATGACAGGTGCCTTGCCTTGTTCAAGTTTTTCGACAATTTTTTTTACATGTTTTTGAATCCTTGCAAAAGTATATCCTGACGATGGTTTTGAGCTGCCAGCTGCTGATCCAATATTTATTATGTGTTTTCCCCGAGTAGACGGAAAACGGAAATTTGTCATCGGAATTACACCAAATTCATTTTCAATAATCTGATAATCATCTAATTCTAAAATACTTGAGATATACTCCCTTAACGCTGTTTCGTATTGCAGTTTCTCCAGAAGATTTTCGGAAAAGATTGTAAATTCGACCAAGGCACGGTTTTCGGAATGAGGAATTACGTAAAAAAAACGCATCTGATTTTCCTGAGGTGTCCTGAAATCAAACATTCTAACCGATTTTAGGTCGAAAACCGGTTTAGAAGTTTCGATAACCCAACCTGCAAAATGTTGCCTTAAGTATAGTTTTGAAGCGGCTGCTTTGACGATTTCCTTTTCGTCGAAAATGCTGCTAAAAACCCATTTGGCAGTGTAAACTCCCTGGTTTGTAATTACTTCGGCGCCATTTTCGGTATCATTAATTTGGCTGATTGATTCACTTATAAAACTGAAATTTGGGAACATCGAAAGATGAGATCGGACAAATCGGTAAAAATCAATTCCTTTTATCACATTGTAGGAATACTCGCCTAGTGGAATTGTTCGGTTGGTGAATTTGCTGATAAACTCAATATTTTTATACTGATAGGCGATAATACTTTCAAAAACAGTTTGTTCCGAAGTCCAGAAACCCCATGTACGGTCATTTTTATTCTTCTGATCTTTATCAATGATCAGAACCTTTGCATTTTTTAGAGAAGAGTTGCTCAGATAAAATGCCAGGCTCAAACCTGATGCGCCACCTCCGGCAATGATGTAGTCGAATTTATCCATTTCAGATGAAAAAAATCATTCAGGCATCATATTAATATCTGCTAACAAAACACAAAAAGCATCTTTAACACGACCTTCATCAAGCCATTTTTTGGCTAAGATATGAAATTCCTGATGGAGTGTTATTTTATTGATTTTGAATTCGTTGATGATATTACTTACTTCGAAAAGTGAAGCAACTTGTGAGATTTCTATGGTTGACGGAAATACTTCACAATTGCCAAGTTGCCCAAGATTATTGCCGGTTAAGATGGTGCTATTCCTGATTTTATCGGGCAAAGCGTCAATTCCAATTCCAAGTTTTGCTGCCGGTTTTTCGACTTCAAAAAGGCTTTCACCAAAAGCTTTTACATAATAATCGCCGGTATGACGGCCAATCAGCCTGATTTTGTTGGGATCAGGAATTCCATTTTGATCAAGAATTCCGGCATGAATATGAATCATCAAAATTTCGCAAATAACCAGGTTCGCAGCACCTCCGCGATCACCGGTTTCGATAGTCTGGCGCACCTTACACTCAAATTGTACAGGTGATTCTTTTACACGAAATGGCCGGATTTTCTCAGAAGCCAGTGCTGTAAAACCTGCTTTTTCGAATTCATTTACACCTTTTGGAAATTCACAACTTGCTAAACTCATCTGTTGCACCATTTCGAAATTAACGACATTAATCACAACCTCCGGAATTTCGTTAATGTTTTCGTAAGTATGTTTGTTTGTGTTATCGCGACCACGGCGCGATGGCGAGAAAATTAATGTGGTTGGATTTACACCAAAGGCATTAAAAAAACTAAAAGGCGAAAGGTTAGGATTTCCGGATTTATCAATTGTGCTGGCAAAAGCGATTGGGCGGGGGGCAACGGAACCCAGTATCAGCCGGTGCAATTGTGCTTGTGGGAGTGAATTGGGAACAATACTTTTAATCATTTTAAAGGAGGTATAATCTTAGTTACGACCTCACCAAACCCAATTCTAATACCATTTTTTTCGGCAAAGCCTCTAAATATCACAGTATCATTATCTTCCAAAAACTTCCGCTCACTACCATCCGATAATAAAATTGGTTTTGTACCTTTCCACGAAAGTTCAAGCATCGATCCGAATGAATCCGGAGTTGGTCCGCTTATGGTTCCTGATCCGTAAATATCACCAACATTTATATTGCAGCCTCCAACAGTTTGATGTGCAAGTTGTTGAAACATATTCCAATACATGTATTTAAAGTTCGAACGGCAAATCCTGTCTTCATGTCCATTTTCAGGTTTCAGGAAAACATCCAGATGAATATCATAATTGGCTGGCTCTTCAAATTGAAGATATGGCAAGACCGCCACATCCTGCTTTGGACCTTTGGTTTTAAAAGGTTCCAGCGCATCAAGCGTAACAATCCAGGGAGAAATTATCGAGCCAAAACTCTTTGATAAAAAAGGCCCAAGCGGAACATACTCCCAACGCTGAATATCACGGGCTGATAAATCGTTAAAAAGTACCAAGCCGAAAATGCTATTACTTGCCTCTCTGATTGAAATCCGTTGGCCAAGCTGGGTGGATTTTCCGCTTATGAAAGCCATTTCCAGCTCAAAATCGAGCGAACGTGACTGACTAAAAACGGGGGTGTCTTCATTTCCCTGCAAAATTTGACCCATCGGGCGATGAATATTAGTTCCGGAAATGACGATTGATGAGCTGCGTCCATGATAACCAACCGGAATATGCTTCCAGTTGGGCAACAAAGGATTTTCTGCATCGCGGAACATTTTGCCAACATTGGTAGCATGTTCGATGCTTGAATAAAAATCGGTGTAATCGCCCACCGAAACAGGCATCAGCATCTCGACATCCTGAATCTTGTAAACAACTTCTTCCCTGAAATCGGGAGTATTCCAAAATTCCCTGTTTTCGAGATCAAAAATTACCGACAATTTATCTCTAACACTGCGCCAGATTGGTTTTCCGAGGGAAATAAACTGGTTTAAAGTATTTTGGCTGAAAACTTCTTTGGACGAAATTCCTTCATCTTTAAAATAGCCCAATGCGGCTATGACAGACAAATCAATAACAAAATTGCCCAAACGGGTTCCGGCACGAGGATTGGCTTGATTTTTTGGTTTAAAAATCCCAAAAGGAATGTTTTGAATAGGGAAATCGCTCCCATGTTCGATGAATAGCCACGACTTTAATTCAGGATTATTGGCTCTTATCATTTGTATTTCTTTATTCGGAAAATGAATTAAAAAGCAATTTATTATAATGTTCCTCTTCGTTCCTGCTCCAATT
>CAIYZW010001042.1 GCA_903930725.1 uncultured Bacteroidota bacterium | reverse complement strand
GTTGCGGGATGCCATTTATGGTGGCCCGAGGAGGGGATTTATACACTAAACCAGTTGCAGCCCGGTAGTGCTTACTTTGTTTTGATGAATGCCCAAAGCGAAATAGTTTTTCCCGAATGTGATGAACCTAAATAAGTTAAGGTGGGAAGTTGGAATTGCTATTCTTAATTCTACTTTTCTAAAATAAACCTTGCAAATATTTTGAACCACAATAGGCACAGTAGGCCACATAGACATCGAAATTAAAGTACCTGCCAGTATTTTTACAGCTCAACAAGTCAATTTCTGCTGGTATTCTTAAGATTTGAAACACAAAAACTATGTTGAAAACATTATTTCTATTGTGAACTATGTGCCTATTGTGGTTTCGTTTTTAGTATGGTAAAGTAGAATTAACCAGCGGATTGAAGTTTCCAAAATCAGCAACATCATCAGGCACTTTATTTGCAATTTTCTGAGCTGGATTTCACTACAAAATAAATTAACTTTGTCGTTGATTGTGAATGGTTATTTATCAACCATTTTGATTTGATAAATCTAAAAATTAAAGTGTTATGAAAAAGTTTGCAATTCTACTACCGGCATTTTTACTATGGATTTCGGGATTTGCCTATACCTGGAATCAGATTGGCACAGTTCAGATGAACGCTTCAAAAATCTGCTTTGGAATAACATTTACGGAGTGGGTTATTTGTTCGGATGATGGCTTTTATCTTTACAACATCAGCACTCACGAAACAGCGTTTTATACTTACGGCTTACCTGTAACCGGTGCCGCTTACCTCGATGCGGAACGAATTCTTGTTACCATGGGTGATGGCAGCTATTCCGACGGAATCTGGACTTTTGATTTACAAACTCATCAGTTTACAGTGGTGGAATGGGTGATTAAGCCAAATTTCCTGTATCGTGATGATCTTACGGGGGCTTACTGGGTTGGCAGCGATTGGGGCGGATTGTACAAATCGCAGGATGGATTAAATTGGGAAGAAGATATTAATTTTCTGGCAAAACCCATTGGCATAATGTCGGGTTATGGTCAGCATTTGGTGGTAACGGCAATAGCGAATCTGAGCAACATTTACTGGAGCGACGATAGCGGCGAAACCTGGAATGCTTCCGAACTTTTTACGTACATTTCCGACATGAGTTTTAGCCCAAATGGTTTGATTTATGGCGTATTTCCCGACAATTCAAATTCATCCGGTCTTTGGAAATCGGAGGATTTTGGAAACACCTGGCAAATTGTGTTTTATTCTGATAACATGAGTTCGATTGGTTTTGATTGCTTTGGAAATCCGTTTGTTGGCTGGAATGAAAACCTCGGCATTGCCCGCTATGACACTGCTGCTCCACCTCCAGGATTTACCTGGTTAAACGAAGGATTGCCCAATCTTAACATCAACAAAATACAAATCAACCCAACAATGAGTGCCCCGGCTCTTTTCGTTTGCACGGATGCCGGCGTTTTTTACAACTCCGATTATTGGCTTGGAATCGAAGAAAAAGAGCAAAATGAAATTTCAATCTCCCCAAATCCGACCACTGGTTTTATAAATGTAAAAAGTAAGAGCCCGATGAGCAGTCTGAAACTTTTTACTATCTCCGGTATAGAAATATTGGAAATGAACATTCACGAAAATCAGCAACAGCTTGATGTTTCGGTGCTTGAGGCAGGGATTTATTTGCTCGAAATTGAAATCGAAGGAAGGTTTTATGTGAAGAAATTAGTGGTGGAATAGTGTCGAAACCTACCAGGTTTATGAAACCTGTGAGGTTTGGATTGATAATCAACAGTTTTCTAAAAAAATTTCTAAGCATCGGTTTCGAAATCCAAGACAACAAAAGCATTTAAAATTAAAGAAGAATATGAAAGAGAAAAGTAACTTGAAATCGCTCGACCAATTTGTTGAAGAACAATACGGAAAGACAGGAACTCCCAAACGTGACAAGTTTGAGAAGGGTTATGAAGCATTTAAACTTGGGTTTCTGCTTCAACAAGCAAGGATCGAAGAAGGAATGTCCCAGGAACAACTTGCCGAGAAATGTGGTACAAACAAGGGTTGCATTTCGAAAATCGAAAATGATATTAAAGAAGTCCGCATTTCGACACTCCAAAAAATCGTTGAACTTGGGTTGGGTGGGCACCTGGAACTCTCAATTAAACTTTGATCCGCCTTTTACAAAACCCTTCCATCCCTTCCATTTTTATTTCTCCATGCCGTTGAGCTTTTTCCCGTCGTTTCAACTTTCTTTTTTATATTTTTGCCATCCAAAATTATTTGAGTGCTATCAGTCAACAACATTTCAGTACATTTTACAGGAACATACATCTTCGATGAGGTTTCATTTTTAATTAACGACCGCGACCGTATTGGCCTTGTTGGCAAAAACGGCGCAGGCAAAACCACGCTGCTCAACGTTATTGCCGGCGAAATGGAGCCCGAAAAGGGCAGCATCGCTTCGCCGTCAGGGCAAAGTATTGGTTTCCTGAAACAGGAAATGAATCCCAACAGTCTGCGCAACGTGATTGATGAAGCAAAACTGGCTTTCGCCGAAATGCTCGAACTCGAGCAACAAGTCAAAAAGCTGACTGATGAACTCTCCGAACGCACCGATTATCATTCGCAGGATTATCTGAAACTAATCTCAAAACTTAACGATTGCAACGAACGCTTCGACTTGCTTGGTGGCCAGAACATCGAAGAAAATGTTGAAAAAGTACTTGGAGGCCTTGGCTTTGAGCGGAAGGATTTCACCCGTCCGCTTACCGAATTCAGCAGCGGCTGGCAAATGCGCGTTGAGTTGGCAAAAATCCTGCTCCGGAAGCCTGATGTGGTTTTGCTGGATGAGCCAACCAACCATCTCGACATCGAATCTATCCAGTGGCTCGAAGATTTCCTTGTGAATTATCCAGGTGCAGTGGTGCTTGTTTCGCACGACAGGGCTTTTCTGGATAACGTTACCAACCGCACCATCGAAATTACCCTGGGCAAAATTTACGATTATAAAGCCTCCTATTCCGAATATGAGGTTTTGCAGGCCCAACGCCGCGACAAGGAAATGTCGGGCTTCAACAACCAGCAGCGCGAAATCGAGCAAATCGAGCGATTTATCGAACGGTTCAGATATAAGAATACCAAGTCAAAACAGGTTCAGTCGCGCATTAAAAAGCTGGGGAAGATGGACCGCATCGAGATCGAAGATGTTGACAGTTCAACCATCCGGTTCAGGTTTCCACCTTCACCACATTCAGGCAAAGTTACCGTTGAAGCCCAGCACCTGTCAAAAAGTTATGGCGACAAACTTGTTTTAAAAGACCTGGTTTTTGAAATTGTTAAAGGCGAAAAAATAGCTTTCGTTGGTCGTAACGGCGAAGGCAAAACCACGCTTTCGAAGGTTATTGTTGGTGACCTGCCATATGATGGGATTTTAAAACTTGGCCACCAGGTTTCGATTGGCTATTACGCCCAAAACCAGTTCGAAATGCTGGATGTCGAAAAGACCGTTTTTCAAACCATTGATGATGTTGCTTCGGGCGATTGGCGCACCAAAGTGCGGGGTTTGCTCGGCAGCTTTTTGTTTAGTGGCGAGGATATCGAGAAAAAAGTAAAAATCCTTTCGGGTGGAGAGAAGGCGCGGCTTTCACTGGCCAAATTACTGCTCAACCCGGTTAATCTGCTGGTGCTGGATGAGCCAACCAACCATCTCGACATGCGTTCCAAAGACATCCTTAAAAATGCACTTCTTCAATATGACGGAACGCTTATCATCGTTTCGCATGACAGGGATTTTTTGACCGGACTCACCGAGAAAGTTTTTGAGTTTCGCAACAAAACCATTAAAGAATACATCGGCGATGTAACCGATTTTCTTGATGCCCGCAAACTTCAAAATCTCAACGAATTGGAAAAGAAAAAGTTTGCCGCAGGTTCGTTGCTCCGGATGGATGCTCCATCTCAAAATAAAATGGATTATGAGCGCCGGAAACAGGCCGAACGCGAGCAACGTAAAGTTAAAAGCCGCATCGAAAAATCAGAAGAAACCATCAGCGAAATGGAACAGAAAATCGCCGGAATTGATCAGAAACTTTCGCATCCCGAGCTTTATAAAGCCGATTTTAAATCGGGTGGCGATCTTTATATGACTTACGAAAAGCTTAAAAAACAGCTTGAAGCCGAGATGGTAACCTGGGAAAAACTTCATGCCGAACTTGAGCAGCTTATTAACCAGTCAGAATAATTTATGATGGAAAATGCCTTTAATCTATTAGTCGAAAAATTGACCAATTGGTTCAATCAGATCATTCTTTTGCTGCCAAACCTTTTCGTGGCAGCCATTATCATCGTTTTGATGTTTGTTTTTGCCCGGAATATCCGCAAACTGTCGCATAAAGTTATTGGCAGGTTTACCGCAAATCTGCCCATCAATAATTTTATCACGGGCGTTATTCATTATTCGCTGCTCTTAACGGGGTTCGTTCTTGCTTTGAGCATTCTTCACTTAGATAAAGCTGTAACATCAATACTTGCAGGTGCCGGAGTTTTGGGTCTGGCGCTGGGTCTCGCTTTTCAGAATCCCATCAAAAATACAGTTTCGGGATTTATCATGTCGTATCGTAAATATTACAATATTGGCGACAGAGTTGAAACCAACGGCTTTTACGGTACCATCGAGCACATCGGCATCAGGGTGTCGGAATTGCGCCTCACCACTGGCGAACTGGTGATTTTGCCAAACGATTTTATCGTAAACGAAACCTTTAAAAATATAAGTTCCACCACAAAACGTGCTTTGGTGATAAACGTTGGCGTTTCGTACCACGACAACCTCGAAAAGGTAGAACAGGTTGTTAAAGAAACTATTTCCAATCAGGTCGAACATCTCAAAACCGAGGATATTGAGGTGTATTTTAAGGAATACGATTCGAGTTCGATCAATTTGATGCTTAGGTTTTGGATCGAAAATTTAAGCGATAAACATTATCAGCAAACTAAAAGTAATGCCATCATTGCCATTAAAAAAGCTTTTGATAAAAACGGCATCACCATTCCGTTCCCGATCCGTACTTTGGATTTTGGAAGTTCCGGAGGCGAAAAAATCGCCGGAATCATGTCATCGGCAAAACCCGGAAAACCTACGGTTGAATAAATACTTCATCAGGTAGTTTTCTTAAAAGTCAGAAGGCTACTGTTTTACAAAGGTTTAGAAGAATATCCGCCAAAAAGGGTTTCAATAAAAAATATTTTCACAAACCTCTTCATATTTAATTTTTCCTACTTTTGCATGATAAGAGATATTTGAATCAGGAATAATTATGAAAACTAAACATTCTCCCGATAATTTCTTTTTCATCGGCTCTTATTTCAAATAATCAATTTTCATTAATCAGTTATTTTTTTATTATGAACATTTTTGTTGCAAACCTGAATTTCAAGGTTCAGGATGAGGAATTACGAGAAATTTTTGAAGCTTACGGTGAGGTCGAATCAGCAAAGATTATCAACGACCGCAGTACCGGTCGTTCAAAAGGATTTGGTTTTGTTGAAATGGCCAATGCTGACGAAGCCAATGCTGCAATTAATGCATTGAACAATTCGGAAGCTGACGGTAGGAATTTGGTTGTAAAAGTCGCTGAAGAGCGCAAAACCGAAGAACGTAGGTTTACTGGAAACCGCAGACCACCTAAGAAATACTAATTTTCTGTGTGGTGATTAAAAGAGCAGGTCGTTAAAACCTGCTCTTTTTATTTATCCCTTTTATAAAGCATTTCGGCAAACCCGGTCAGTGCTTCTTTTTTATCGGCCGGTGCCACCACCTGGTTGATTGATTGAATGGATTTTTGGAAGAATTTTTCCATTTCCAGAGTTGCTGCTTCTTTAATCTGATATTTATTAAACAATTCCAGCACGCTCCTCACCTTGGCGTTTTCGTCACTTTGCGAGATTTGAAAAAGATTTTGAAGTATCTCACGGTCAGCGGAACTGGCCATTTGGAGGCATTTAAGATAGAGGTAGGTTTTTTTGTTGGCAAGGATATCGCCACCAATACTTTTTCCAAATTTTGCCTGGTCGCCAAAAGCATCGAGCCAATCGTCCTTTAACTGAAAAGCGATGCCCGCATTAATTCCAAAATCATACATCAGCCTGGTTTGATCCTCGCCGGCATTGGCCAGCAAAGCACCGATTTTGAGGCTGGCGCCAAGCAAAACGGCAGTTTTTAACCGGATCATCTCGAGATATTCAGCAATCGAAACATCCGAACGGCTCTCAAAATCCATGTCAAACTGCTGGCCTTCACAAACTTCGATGGCTGTTTGCACAAAAACGCTGATGATTTCTTTTAATTTTGGATGGTTGGTGTGTGTAAGTTGTTGGAGGGCAATGGCAAACATGGTGTCGCCGGAAAGTATGGCAATATTAGAGTTCCATTTTTTGTAAACGGTTTTCGATCCTCGTCTCAATGGCGCATCGTCCATGATGTCGTCGTGAACTAAGGTGAAGTTATGGAAAATTTCGATCCCGACCGCTGCATCAATGGCTTGGTTGATGTTGCCGCCAAAAAGGTCGCAGGCCGCAAGTGTCAGAATTGGCCGAAGTCTTTTGCCTCCCATTTCGAGCGAGTAAGCGATGGGCTGATAGAGATTTTCGGGCTGCCTGGTCAGGGCGATTCTGGCAATGGCCTCGTTAATTATTTTAAGATAATTGTTAAAATTTTCCATGGAAATAATTTGGGAAGTAAAATAAACCTGACCGGTTTTAAAAACCAGTCAGGTTTTGGAAATTACGTTTTGGCTTTTAAACCTACTTTTTAAGAAGTTTCATCAAATAAACGCCATAGCCGCTTTTCATCAATGGCTGTGCGATTTCCTCTAATTTGGCATCGTCAATAAATTTCATGCGATAAGCTATTTCTTCGATGCAGCCAATCTTTAATCCCTGCCGGTGTTCGATAACTTCTACAAATTGCGAAGCCTGCAATAGCGATTCAAAAGTACCGGTGTCGAGCCAGGCGGTTCCACGGCTTAAAATACCGACTTTTAATTTTCCCTGTTCGAGATAATAGCGGTTTACATCGGTAATTTCGTACTCGCCCCGGGCGCTTGGTTGGATGTTTTTGGCCACTTCAACCACCGAATTATCGTAAAAATAAAGGCCTGGTACCGCAAAATTCGACTTCGGAACTTTAGGTTTTTCCTCGATGGAGATGGCATTCTGGTTTTCGTCGAATTCGACCACGCCATATCTTTCGGGGTCAGAAACATGATAGGCAAAAACTACGCCGCCTTCGGGATCGTTGTTGTCCTGTAATATTTTCTGAAGGCCGGTTCCATAAAAAATGTTGTCGCCCAGGACTAAAGCAGCTTTTTCGCGGCCAATAAACTCTTCGCCAAGCACAAATGCCTGCGCCAGTCCATTGGGGTTGTGCTGCACTTTGTAACTGAAATTACATCCCAGTTGTGATCCATCGCCAAGCAATTTTTCAAAACTTGGCAAATCGTGTGGTGTCGAAATGATTAAAACATCCTTAATTCCCGCCATCATCAACACCGAAAGCGGGTAATAAACCATTGGTTTATCGTAAATTGGCATCAACTGCTTGCTGATGGCCAACGTGAGCGGGTGCAACCTTGTGCCTGAACCGCCTGCCAGAATTATACCTTTCATTGCGATTTATTTTTAGTTATTTGGTTTGTTATTATTAAAGTCGCCAGTTACCAGTTGGCAGTTGCCAGTTGGCAGTGATCAGTGAACAGTTTCCAGTTGACAATTTTCGATACTAATATTTGCTGCCTATTTGCAACCCCCACTGCTGACCGCCCACTGCCTACTGCCCACTTCTTATGTCAACTACGCCGAACCTCTTGTGTCAGATTCTTCAATTTTAAGTTCATCTAACTCAATATCAATTTCTTCATCAAAAATCTCGAGCAATGGTTCTTCAAATTTTTTGGTTGTGATCATCTTATCCATCGTTAACAAGAGCGCAGGAAGGATAAACAAATTACTCAGCAAGGCCACCAGCAGCGTAAAAGCAATGAGATAGCCCAATGCCTGGGTTCCGCCAAACGAGGACAAAATAAAAATTCCAAAACCAAAAACCAGCACCACCGACGAATAAATCATGCTAAAACCGGTTTCGCGCAATGCCTGCAAAACCGAGGATTTAATATTCCAGTTGCTCAACCTGAGTTGCAGCCTGTACCGCGAAAGAAACTGGATGGCGTTGTCAACCGAAATCCCAAGTGCAATACTGAAAATGAGCACTGTCGAAGGTTTTATCGAAATAGCCAGAAAACCCATCATGGCTGCAGTTAAAATTTGAGGCAGGATGTTGGGAGCTATCGAAATAATGATCATCCTGGCCGAAGTAAATAAAATCGCCATCAGGGCTGCAATGAGGATGATGGCCAGGACAAGACTTTCGAGCAGATTATTAATCAGGTAGTTGGTTCCTTTAAGAAAAACCACACTGGTTCCTGTTAAAATTACATCGTATTTATCTGGTGGGAAAATGGAATCAATTTTTGGAGCAAGATCATCTTTTATCCGCTGGATGTCTTTGGTGCCAATGTTGGCCATTTGCACGCTGATGCGCGTAACCTGCATATTTGAATCAACAAAACTGCTCAACACATTTTTTTTACCGCCATTTTCCAACTGTGGCACGTATTTAAGGATAAAATTCTTTTCCTGATTATTAGGCAAGGAATATCTTTTTTCGTCGCCATTATAAAATGCCTGTTTGGCAAATTTTACAACCTCTGTAACCGAAAGCGGTCGCGATAGTTCAGGGTATTTTGCAAGCACCTGCTGCAATTCGTCAATTTTTTCGATGTTCGAAAGTTGCAACACACCTCTTTTTTTGCGTGTATCAATCGAAATTTCAAAAGGCATCACCCCGTTAAAATGTTTTTCAAAAAACATCAGATCAACATAAAGTGGGTCGCGTTTTGGAATATCATCAACAATGTTGCCGGTGGTTTTTAGTTTCGAAATGCCGTAAATCCCAATAAAAACAAGGGCAACAGCCGCAATGTAAATTACTGTACGATGATTTTGAACAATATAAACGCTTCGGTTTACGATGCTGTTTACCACACCTTTTTCGAGATGACTCGTATGGCCTGAATGTGGCGGTTTAAGGAAGCTAAAGAAAATCGGGATAAGGAAAAGTGTCATAAAATTGGCGACCAAAATGCTGATGGAAGCCACAATCCCAAATTCAGTTAAAAGCTGGTTGCCGGTAATGGTGAAAGCCACAAAACCCGAGGCAGTTACAGCATTTGTAAGCAAATTTGCGTTGCCGATATAAATCACAACACGCGTTAAAGCACGGATTTTATTGCCGTGTTTGTTAATTTCGGTGTGATATTTATTGAGCAGGAAAATACAATTTTCGACGACGATTACGATGAGCAGCGGGGGCAAAATGCCTGTGAGCATCGTTATTTTATAGCCCAACAGTGAAATCAGTCCCAAAACCCACACTACGTTTATCACAACAATCGTCATGGTGACGACCACAATTTTGATATTTTTGAAAAATATCATCAAAAGTACCGAGGCTACCAGCAGAGCCATCAACACGAAAAATTTCAGCTCATCTTCAACCTTTTTGGCTGTAACCGTCCTGATGTAAGGCAATCCCGAATAATGCAATTCGACCTTGTTTTTTGAGGCAAAACTGTCGCCGGCAAGCCGGATGTCGTTAATTAACTGAACCCTCTTTTTTGTATTAAGTACCTGTTTATCAAGTGTAACCATCATCATAGTTACATGATCGTTTTTGGTAAACAGCAGCCCCTCATAAAACGGGAGCGATAAAACCACACCCATCAGGCTATCGAGTTCGTGCTGAGTTTGAGGTTTTTTATCAAAAACAGGAAGGAAATCAAATTTTTTGGTACTGTCGTTTTTTTTGAGCTGGTAAAGTTTGGATACCGAAACAACTTCCTGCACACCTTCGATATCTTTCACCTGTTTGGTAAGGTCGTACCAGTTGTTAAATTTCTCGAGTTGGTAAATGTTGGAATCCTGCACGCCAATAAAAAGCACACTTCCATCCTGCCCGAACATTTTTTTAAAATTCTGATAGTCAATGCTGGTGGAGTCGGATGCTGGTAAAATAGGGGTCATTTCGTACGACATCTTAACTTTTGTGGCCATGTAGCCCATAAAAATTGTCGTTAGTGCGATGACCGCCAGATTCCAGTATCGTCTTCTAAGAATTAATCTTGCCAAG
>CAIYZW010001041.1 GCA_903930725.1 uncultured Bacteroidota bacterium | reverse complement strand
TGGAGATGAAAATTACGAAGAAAAAGAATAAAACATGGAAAACCTTTATTTAGCTGCAGGAGTCGTGCTGGCTTATCTGGCAGGTTCGATTCCGTCGTCGGTGTGGATTGGCAAAATATTTTACGGCATTGATGTGCGTACCCAGGGCAGTGGAAATGCCGGAGCTACAAATACCATCAGGGTTTTGGGGGCAAAAGCCGGCATACCTGTAATGCTTTTTGATGTTTTCAAAGGTTGGTTTGCCGTTTTTTTGTGGCATTTTTTTGCGCCGGAAACTTTATCCCATGAACAGCTTGTCTGGTATAAGATAGTTTTGGGCACCGCAGCCGTAATTGGGCATGTTTACCCGGTTTTTGCGCAATTCAGGGGAGGGAAAGGAATTGCAACTCTGCTTGGCGTGGGCATCGCACTGTACCCCGAATCGGCATTGTTCGTTTTTATACTTTTTGCACTGATTTTAACTTTAACACATTATGTTTCGGTGTCGTCAATCACGGCATCACTCAGTTTTCCGCTGGTTGTGGTTTTTGTTTTTAACCAGCAATCGGTGCCATTAATCGTGCTGGCGATTTTTGTTGCACTGTTTGTGCCGTTCACACACCGGTCGAACATCAAAAGGCTTTTAAACGGCACCGAATCGAAGTTTTCTTTTAAGAGAAAACAAAAAACGGGTGATAAATCCCATTAAAATTATAAAAACGATCATCAAAAAATATTTCATACCACAATTTTTGTTAATATTGTACCAATTCTAAAAATGCACTTTCATCAGAAATCACCAAAAAATAAAATGCCCTAATATCACATTAACTAATTCATTTTCTTACAGTTATTGTTTTTTTGAATGAATTTCGCGATACGCAAAAAATCAGATAATCTGAAACAACAAAATAATAAAACATAGTATTAATCAGCATAATATCGAATAACATGAATTTCATTGTATCAAGTAATTTATTACTTAAAAATTTACAATCCATCAGCGGTGTTTTAAGTTCAAACAATACACTGCCCATCCTCGATGATTTTCTTTTTGAAATTAATGAAGAAACACTCAAAGCAACCGCATCTGACCTGGAAACCACGATGTCGGTGAAAATTCTTCTGACGATGAGCGAAGAAAAGGGAACAGTGGCAATTCCGGCAAAAATCTTATTAGACACGCTCAAAACTTTGCCTGATGTTCCTGTTACTTTCAACATTAACGACGACAATTTTGCCATCGAAATGCTGGCAGGCGAAGGAAAATACAAACTGAGCGGCCACAATGGCGACGAATATCCCGTTACTCCTGTGGTTGAAGGTGGAAACGCGTTCAGCATCAATTCGCTAACCCTTGCTGAAGCAATTGTTAAAACTGTTTTTGCAGCAGGAAACGACGAATTACGGCCGGTAATGTCAGGTGTTTGCCTCGAGATGTCCGAAGATCAGACTTCATTTGTGGCCACCGATGCCCATAAGCTGGTGCGTTACAGCCGGCTCGATGTAAAATCAGATAACGAGGCATCCATTATTCTGCCAACAAAACCATTAAACCAGCTCAAAAACATTTTAACGCACAACGATGTTGATGTTAAAATAGAGTACAACAGCAAAAATGCCTTTTTCTCATTTGGCAATGTTCACCTCGTTTGTAAGCTAATCGAAGGCAAATATCCAAATTACACAGCCGTTATCCCGATTGATAATCCAAACAAACTTCATATCGAGCGGGTTCCTTTGTTAAATTCGATAAAACGCGTTTCGATTTTTGCAAACCAGTCAACACATCAGATCAGGTTTAAAATTTCGGGCAAAGAACTCGTGCTGTCAGCCGAAGATATTGATTATTCGAACGAAGCCCGCGAACGGTTAAACTGTAATTTTGAAGGCGATGATATGGAAATCGGGTTCAACTCAAAATTCCTGCAGGAAATGCTCAACAACACCGGCACCGATGAGGTGATTATCGAAATGTCGCAGCCAAACCGCGCCGGTCTGCTGATTCCGGTTGACGAAGAAAACCAGAATGTTGATATTTTGATGCTTGTGATGCCGGTTATGCTAAATAACTAAGATTTCATTCCGATTGATGAACTGACCTGAATGTTGCTTTAATAACCCGGTGCAATTTTGTTTTAGCAGTTTTTGATAAAACAAAGTTCCGAAAACCGAAAAAATGAAGAAACTTCGATTTGGGTCAGTTCTTTTTTTTAAATATATTTGAGAATAACTTTTGAGAATTAATCGCCAATGTCCATCAAGATCAATAATTTAACAAAGATTTATGGAATCCAAAAAGCCCTGGATAATATTACACTCCAGGTAAAACCCGGGCAAATTACCGGCTTGCTTGGCCCAAACGGAGCAGGGAAATCAACAATGATGAAAATTCTCACCTGTTTTATTCCTCCCACCTCCGGTGAAGCCTCTGTAAATGATTTTGATGTGATGGAAAATTCAATCGAAGTCAGGAGAATTATTGGCTATCTTTCGGAGCACAACCCGCTTTACCAGGAAATGTACATAAAAGAATACCTCTCATTTATCGGAGGCATTTACAAACTGCCCAACCTCAAAAGCCGGGTTGATGAAATGATCGAATTAACCGGTTTGCGGTTGGAATACAAAAAAAGGATTGCTGCACTTTCAAAAGGTTACCGCCAGCGTGTCGGGCTTGCCCAGGCGCTCATTCACAATCCCGAAGTGCTGATCCTCGATGAACCTACTTCCGGGCTTGACCCCAATCAACTGGCCGAAATCAGGGATTTAATCAGAAAAATTGGAACCGAAAAAACTGTAATGCTTTCTACACACATTATGCAGGAAGTCGAAGCCATCTGCGACCGGATAATTATCATCCATAAAGGCAAAATTGTGGCCGACGACTCAACATCAAACCTTCATAAAGCCAAAAATGAAGATGAAGTTTTAATTATTGGATTTAACGAAAATGTTGATATCAGGCCTTTTCAAGCTATTCAAAATATCAAATCCATCGAAAAAACCGACGAAAAAACAATTAAAATTTCTTCTCAATCAGGTGTTGACCTCCGGCCAGCAATTTTCAATCTGGCAACCGAATTAAAACTCACCATTCAAACCTTACAAAAACAAGAACAAAGCCTCGAAGAGATTTTCAGGCAAAGGACAAAAAATTGATTTTTATCCTTCAAAAAAAACACTACTTTTGCCGCCATACTTTCACTTTAAAAGTGAGGTTTTATTGGAAAATGGAAAGATTTGACTGATTGCAACCATTAAAAAAAATGCTAAAACAAGCTGTTTTACCATCCTGCCATCATCAAATTCACCGCATAAAATTTTATTAATTTTTTAAAATCATTACGATAATGAGTTACCTATTCACGTCCGAATCAGTATCGGAGGGGCATCCCGATAAAGTTGCTGATCAGATTTCAGATGCCCTGCTGGATGAATTTTTAAAACAAGACAAAGAATCAAAAGTAGCCTGCGAAACACTTGTAACAACTGGTTTAACGGTGTTAAGCGGCGAAGTACGAACCAATGGTTACGTTGATGTTCAGGAAACCGCCCGCCGCGTAATCAACAACATTGGCTACACCAAACAATCATACCGCTTCGATGGAAATTCGTGCGGTGTTATCTCCACCATTCACGAACAATCCGGCGACATCAATCAGGGCGTTGTACGTCAGCGCGAAGAAGACCAGGGTGCCGGCGACCAGGGCATGATGTTCGGTTATGCCACCAGCGAAATGGAAAATTTCATGCCTATGCCCATCGAACTTGCGCATATTCTTTTGCAGGAATTGGCCGCCATCAGGTGGGAAGGTAAAGAAATGACTTATCTCGGCCCGGATGCCAAATCGCAGGTTACCATCAAATACGATGACGATAAAACCCCAATTTGCATTGATGCAATTGTGGTTTCGACGCAACATGATGATTTTGATGAAGATAACACAATGTTGGCCAAAATTAAATCAGATGTTCAAAACATCCTGATCCCACGTGTCAGGAAACTGCTCCCCGAAAAAATCCAACGCCTTTTCGACAATGATTACAAGTTGCACGTTAATCCAACCGGAAAATTTGTTATTGGAGGTCCACACGGCGACACCGGACTTACAGGCCGTAAGATAATTGTTGATACCTACGGCGGACGTGGTGCGCATGGTGGTGGTGCATTTTCGGGCAAAGACCCTTCAAAAGTTGACAGATCAGCGGCTTACGCTACCCGTCACATTGCCAAAAACCTTGTTGCTGCTGGCATTGCCAACGAAGTTTTAGTTCAGGTGGCTTACGCCATTGGTGTTGCCGAACCGGTTGGATTATTTGTAAACACGTTTGGAACTGCTCAGGTTAAAGATAGCCAGGGGAATTTGCTTAAAGATAGCGAGATTGCTGCTAAAGTATCGAAGATTTTCGATTTGCGGCCTTATGCAATTCTCAAAAGATTGGGACTTAAAAACCCAATTTATCTGCCAACCGCTTCATACGGCCATTTTGGAAGAGATCACTATTCCAAAGATGTAGAAGTATTTTACCAGGATGCCGATACTTTTAAAAAAGTTGTTGATGGTAAAGAAAAGACGTTTAAAACGGTTGAGTTTTTTACCTGGGAAAAATTAGATTACATTGAAACTATTAAAAAGGAATTTGGAATCTGATCTGATTTCCGTTCATAAAAAAAGCCCTTCGTTTCCGGAGGGCTTTTTTTTGAATAGTAAATGATTTTATCTTGATACAATCAGTCTTTTGGTTTCGTAAGTTTCGTTATTTACAACAATCGAGTAAAAATAAACGCCATCATTCAAATCGCTTACATTTACGCTAATCTTGCCGCTTTGCCCAACTAACTGGACATCTTTAACAATTGCACCCAAAAGGTTGTGAATCTTTATTGAGGCTTTTGAGGTGTTGGCCGGCAGTTGATAATTAAATGAAGTCTGGCTTTTTGCCGGGTTGGGGTAAGGATTTGAAACGGAAATCTTTTTATTGGAAGATAAATCGTTTATCCCAACCGTGCCGGCATTAAATTCAACAAAAAAGTAAGCCGAATCTGTAACATGAACTGCATCAAAAACAGTGTATCTCATTATCGAAACACCTGCTAAGCTGTTTGCAGTGTAATGGCCGCTAAATTCTTCACAAACAGTATTTGGCTGAATAACAACCGGACTGGGTGATTCAAAAACAAATGGCGGGAAACAAAGTCCCCAGCAAAAAAGGTTTGAAGTTCCGGGTAGTACATCAACTTCAAATTTCCTGAGTTTGGCTTCAATTGGGTTGGCTGAAATGTTTTTGATATCCATTTCGGCAACAATTTCAAATAAAGTAAGATCACCGCTTACCTGGATGATGCCTCCATTTGGAATAACTGTGCCTTCGTGAATGAATTCAAAACTTTGGGAATACGTAAAAACCGAAACAAAGGCAATCAATAAAACCGATAAGAATATTTTTTTCATAATTTTGAGTGTTTGAGTTAAACAATTTTCAAAAATTTATCAATATTTGTGCTAAAAATGAATGAAACAGTTTTTTTAGTAAATTTTAGTATTCTAAGAACTTATTAAAATATTTAATAAAGTCGCGCAAAGATAAATAATTTTGTTTCAGCGAAAAAAAAAGAATGGTTTTCTGAATTTATAACCTAAACGCTTTATTATGAATGTAGAATCTATCCGTGATTACTGCCTGTCGAAAGATTTTGTTACCGAAAGTACGCCTTTTGATGATGTGACTCTGGTGTTTAAAGTTGCCGGTAAAATGTTTGCACTCCTCCCGCTCGATGAAGTGAATTTATCCATTAACCTGAAATGCGATCCCGAAAAGGCAGTTACCCTGCGGGAAATGTACCCATCGGTAAAACCTGGTTATCACATGAATAAAAACCATTGGAACACTGTGTTTATTGATGGAACCATCGAAAAAAAACTCATTTTGGGGTGGATTGACGATTCGTACCAGCTTGTTTTGAAAAGCCTGCCACGAAAATCCCGTCAATCACTCGGCTTAAAGGATTGAGTGACTTTCTAAAAAAAGGAAAAACTATTCTAATTTGAAAACCTCTCACCTAACGGCTTATGCCTTAGGACTTATGCCTTTTTTGGTAAACATATCTCCAATCAAATAGCCCATCGCAGCCCCCCAAAGCACTGTTAAATAAGGATTTGAAGTAAGCGGGCAGGTTCCGGAAGCACAGCCAACTTTTATGTAATAAACGTATCCGCCGATGGCGCCAATTACAATTCCAATAATTGCTGTTAAAGAAGTGAAATTTAATACTTTATCCTTCATGATTTGAGATTTGTGTAATTCGCTAAGCGCAGAGCGCTCTGCGCTTTGTGATTTGAAATTTGAAATTTGTGACTTTATTCAACAAGAGCCTGGGTTTAAAGTTCATCCTTTTGGTGAAAAACCAGATCACTTCAGCGAAACAACGGTGATCCCGTGACCTCCCTGCTCGAGATGTTC
>CAIYZW010001040.1 GCA_903930725.1 uncultured Bacteroidota bacterium | reverse complement strand
CCTTCAAACTGGATTACGCCAACGAATACACCTTCTACCCATTTGGTGGCGTTCGATGACATCTTGATGGAAACATTCCGCTTGGGTGATGTTATCGGTGCATTTACTTCCGATGGCTTATGTGCAGGAATCATGGAAATACAGGAATCTAAAAACGCTTTAACGCTGTTTGCCGATGATATTTATAGCGAAGGACCTGATGGCTTTACCGAAAATGAAAGCATCAGTTTTAAATTGTATCAGCGGACCACTGGTGAGCAATTCGATCTTAGTGTTAGTTTCGACCCGGCATTTCCTAACAGCAACGGAAAATTCATAACCAACGGGATTTCCAGAGTATTTAAGGCTGGTGTAAACAATATTTATCATTCCGGACAGGATAGAAATGCCATCAGCATCTACCCAAATCCAACTCGTGGAAAGGTAAATATTGCAGGTTTGAATAAAAATTCTGAACTCGAAATTTACAACAGCGAAGGCCAGCTATTATCAAGCTCATCCTTTGTCGAAGCAGGTCGGATTCAGCCCTTCACACTTGACCTTTCAGGTTATAATACAGGCGTTCTTTACCTTAAGATTGTTGATCAACAAACGATTGTAATTAAAAAGATAATTCTACAATAATTTCTGTCGTATTCCCCCCCCTCCGTTTGTATAAATCCCGGCTGAGAAATTGGTCGGGGTTTTTTCTTCTGGTTCAGATAAATTAACAAAAAATCCAACTGCCTGAGGTTGGACGGTGGGGAATTATTCCGGCTATGATTAATGAATTCAGGTGATGAATTCCCGGTAATTTATTGTGGATTGGATGCAGCATGAAATGCCTGTTTTTTTTTGCAAGCCTGTGCCAAAGATTACAGCTTTATGTTAAATTTTTTTTATTTTACCTTAGTCCCTTTGATGTCAGGCAAATAATGTTTTCAACAATACAACTGTTCAAAAGTTGATTTGGACGGAGCTTGGAAATCATTGTATCTTGCACCGTTTTTCGACATGAAAATCTTTCATGTACATATCTCATAATCAACGCTTAAAATAATAAACACGACGTAACGTCCTAATTATCAACATATTATGGAACAAGACCTTTTTGCCCAGTTAAACGAGCTTGAACAAAAGCAAGGCAATGATTATTACAAAAAAATACTCCTGAATCGCAAGAGACCAAAGCCGAATGATGAACTGTTTTTGACTCCTGCAAAGCCCGAAGTTGTTACGACTCCTGCAAAGTCCGAAGTTGTTACGATTCATGCAAAAGAGGAAGCCTTGATTGCTCCGAAAGTAGAAACTTTGATTCCTGCAAAAGAGGAGGTTTTGATTCCTGCCAAAAAGGAAATGAAAATATATTTGCGCGAACAAGTGTTGGAAAAATCCAGAGAATATTTTAAAGGCGACGAACTTGCAGCTACAGTGTGGATTTCGAAATATGCTCTTAAAAACAGCGCAGGCGATCTTTTTGAACTTTCGCCCGATGATATGCACCACCGTATTGCCGGCGAAATTGCACGCATCGAAAAAAAATACACCAATCCCATGAGCGAGGCCGAACTTTACGAAACGCTCAAAGATTTTAAATACATCATCCCACAAGGCAGCCCAATGGCAGGCATCGGGAATAATTTCCAGGTTTCGTCATTATCCAACTGTTTTGTTATCGGCAACGACACACCATCCGATTCTTACGGTGGAATTATGAAGATTGACCAGGAACAGGTTCAGCTCATGAAACGCCGCGGTGGGGTAGGGCACGATCTTTCGCACATCAGGCCAAACGGTAGCCCTGTAAAAAACAGCGCACTTACTTCCACCGGAATTGTTCCTTTTATGGAGCGCTATTCAAACTCAACCCGCGAAGTTGCGCAGGATGGCCGTCGTGGTGCGCTCATGCTCTCCGTTTCGGTAAAACATCCCGATGTTGAAGATTTTATTGATGCAAAAATGGAGCTTGGAAAAGTTACCGGCGCCAATGTTTCGGTAAAACTAAGTGATGATTTTATGCTCGCCGTTAAAAACGGAACACCTTTCACCCATCAATTCCCGGTAAATTCGCCAAATCCAACATTTACCAAAACCGTTGATGCCGGCAAATTGTGGAAGAAAATTATTTATAATGCCTGGAAATCAGCCGAACCTGGTGTTTTGTTCTGGGACACCATTCTTCGCGAATCGGTGCCCGACAGCTATGCCGACCTCGGTTTTACAACGGTTTCCACAAATCCCTGCGGCGAAATCCCGCTTTGTCCTTACGACAGTTGCCGCTTGCTGGCCATAAATCTTTACAGCTATGTCGAAAATCCTTTTACACCACAGGCACGGTTTAATTCGGAGCTTTTTACGAAACACGCCCACGTAGCCCAACGGATGATGGACGACATCATTGACCTGGAAATCGAGAAAATTGATGGTATTCTTCAGAAAATTTATGCTGATCCCGAAAGTGAAGAAACCAAAAGCATCGAAAAACGGCTTTGGGAAAAAATTAAAGAAAAGACTCTTCAGGGCAGGCGCACCGGCATTGGCATCACCGCCGAAGGTGATATGCTGGCTGCTTTGGGCAAAAGATACGGCTCCGACGAAGCCACCGATTTTTCGGTTGAAGTTCACAAATTATTAGCCACCGAAGTTTATCGCTCATCCGTTACACTGGCCAAAGAACGCGGAAAATTCAAGGTTTTCGATTACGAAAAGGAAAAAAACAATCCTTTCATTCAGCGCATCGGAAGTGTTGATCCATCCATAATCGAAGACATGAAAATTCACGGCCGCCGCAATATTGCCATGCTTACCATTGCACCAACAGGCAGCGTCAGTATTTGCACACAGACAACTTCGGGCATCGAGCCCGTTTTTATGGTGGCTTACAAACGTCGCCGGAAAGTAAATCCTAACGATAAAGAGGTAAAAATTACTTTCGTCGACGAAACCGGTGATTCGTGGGAAGAATTCAATGTTTTTCATCCAAAATTTAAATACTGGCTCGAACTTAATGGTCACAATGTACAGGATTTGATTGCCGCACCAAAAGAGCAACTCGACGACCTGGTTAAAAAATCGCCCTATTTTCAAGCCACCTCCAACGACATCGACTGGGTTGCCAAAGTAAGGATGCAAGGCGCCATTCAAAAATGGGTTGATCATTCTATCAGCGTCACTGTAAATCTTCCAACCTCGGCCACCGAAGAGATGGTGAGCGATGTTTATCAAACTGCATGGGAAAGCGGCTGCAAAGGCATGACCATTTACCGCGATGGATCACGCACGGGCGTTTTGGTAAGCAATAATAAAGACTCCGAAGCAGATTTTAAGGAAACTACAGCCCCACCACGGCCAACAAAACTCAAGGCTGACGTTGTTTGGTTCAGCAACGAAACCGAAAAATGGGTTGCTGTTATCGGCATACTTAACAAAAGGCCTTATGAGATTTTTACTGGCAAAGCCAGGGGTTTCTTCCTGCCCGACTCGGTTACAAAAGGCTGGGTGATTAAAAACAAAGCTGAAAATAACACCCGTTACGACTTCCAGTTTCTCGATCCTGAAGGCTACAAAATTACCATGGAAGGCCTATCGCGGCAGTTTAACAAAGAATATTGGAATTACGCCAAACTCATTTCCGGAATTTTGAGGCATGGGATGCCGCTTCAATACGTGGTTGATATTGTAAATAACCTTGTTCTTGACAGCGATGCCATCAACACCTGGAAAAATGGCGTGGTACGGGCACTCAAAAAATATGTCCCAGACGGAACCATTGATAAAAAAGCAAAATGCCCGAAATGTAGCACCGAAGGCTCGCTACTTTTCCGGGAAGGCTGCAAAGAATGTACAGCCTGCGGTTACTCAGGTTGCGAATAAGAAATAAATCTTTTGATTATCAATCCCAAAATCAGCATTCAAAAGGCAGGTTTTGGGATTTTTTATTTTTCTGGGATGCCCAAAAATTCTACGGCTTTTTCGGCGATGCCTTCAATATCCTGCTTCATCATGCAATCGAAATGGCCTTTGGGGCATTTTTCGAAACCAAGCTTTGAACATGGCCGGCACTTTAGACCTGTAACTTCAGAAATTGCCGAATTTTGAGGAAACTGTGGCAAATACGGGTACATGCCCAATTCCGGCACAGTATTTCCCCAAACCGAAATAATTTTCTTATTAAAAGCAGCGGCAATGTGCATTAATCCTGTGTCGTTGGTGATGATGAGTTTTGCCTGCTGAACAAGCCAGGTGGATTGGTTAAGATTAAACTTCCCGCAGGCATTAAAAACCTTTTCACCAACTTCGGAGCAAATCATTTCGGCTGCTGCCTCATCCTCTTTTCCACCTAAAATCACCACAGGAAAATCAAGTATTTTAATAAGATCTATAGCTTTTACGGTTGGCAATTGTTTGGTGCCGTGCTTACCGCCAATTACCAGTCCGATGTAGCCATTTTGATGCTTTTCGGGTAAAAAACTTAAATCAATTTTATCCTTTTCAGGAATAAAATAATCAAGTCCCTGATAATCATTCCGGACATCTAAAACTTCCACAGCTTTAAAATAGCGGTCAACAATGTGGATGTCGGGCATCATTCTCATCTTAAAATGCACCAAAAGCCATTTTTTAAAATTAAGTTTTGGAAACGAAGAAGCCGGAATTCCCAGCTTCATTCGCACTTTTAAAGACCTGAAATTTTTATGAAGATCAACAACATGATCGTAATTTTCGGCTTTAAGCCCGGCAATTACTTCATCAACCTTATCTTTAAATGTAAAAACCTTGCTGATGTATGGATTTTGGCGCAGGATGGAAGCGAAGGAATCCCTGGTAAGATAATGGAGCTCGGCTTCGGGATAGTGGGTTTTGATGCAACGCACAATGGGCGTGGTAAGCACAATGTCGCCGATGGAACTAAGCCTGATGATGAGGATTTTTTTCAATCTTAAATTTTTACAAAAATATAAAAACCTGTGAGGCCGAAAACCTATATTTTTGCGGCATGATCTTAACCGACACACACGCGCATCTTTACCTCGGTGCTTTTAACAATGATCGCGACCTGGCGATAAACCGCGCTATTGGCGAGGGTATCAGGTACATGCTGCTGCCAAATATCAACAGCAAATCCATCGGTGAGATGCTTGATTTGTGCGAAAAATATCCCGAAAATATTTTCCCGATGATGGGCCTGCACCCCACGGATGTGAAGGAAAATTACATCGAAGAGCTTGCCGTTGTTGAAAGCTGGCTTACCAAAAGAAAATTTTATGCCGTTGGCGAAATCGGAATTGACCTTTATTGGGATAAAACCTTTTTTGAAGCGCAAAAAATTGCTTTAAAAGCCCAAATAACGTTAGCAAAAAAGCACCAGTTACCGGTTGTTTTGCATTCACGTAATTCGTTTGACGAAATTTTTGAAGTCATCGCCGGCGAGATTGACGGAAACCTGACAGGCGTTTTTCATTGCTTCAACGGAAATCTGGCGCAAGCTGAAAAAATCATCGGTTGGGGCTTCAAACTTGGAATTGGTGGCGTATTAACCTTTCAAAATTCAGGCCTCGATAAAGTTGTCGAAAACATTCCGCTCGAAAATATCATACTCGAAACTGATGCTCCTTTTTTAACACCAAAACCCCATCGCGGCAAGCGAAACGAATGTTCTTATCTTAAATTGGTTGTCGAAAAGCTGGCTGAGATTAAAAATATGGATATTGCCGAAGTTGCTGCCATCACTACAAAAAATGCCGTTGATCTTTTTCAATTTCCGATAGAAAATCTTGACTAAACAATTATGAATTCAGGCTCAAAAACTTCAATCCTCGTCATTTACACCGGTGGAACCATCGGGATGATAAAAGATGCCGAAACAGGGGTGTTGAAACCCTTTAATTTTGATAATATTTATCAGCAGATTCCGATGCTCAAACTGCTTGATTATCACATTGGAAATTATTGTTTCGACCCGGTGATTGATTCCTCAAATATGAATCCCAAATTTTGGGCTACTATTGCCGATGTTATCGAAAAGAACTACGAAAGTTACGATGGCTTTGTCGTTTTGCACGGCTCTGACACCATGGCTTACACCGCGTCAGCATTGAGTTTTATGCTCGAAAATCTCAATAAGCCAGTTATTCTCACAGGTTCGCAACTGCCGCTTGGGATGATCAGGACCGATGGCCGTGAAAATTTTATTACTTCCATCGAAATTGCCGCTGCCAGGGTGGACGACACGCCGGTGGTGCCCGAGGTGGCCATTTATTTCGAAAACCAACTTCTGCGCGGAAACCGCACCATCAAGTACAACGCCGAAAATTTCCAGGCTTTTAAATCGCCAAATTACCCATCGCTGGCCGATGTTGGCGTTTACATCAAATATCATCCTGCCAACATCCGAAAGCCAAATTTTAAAAACCTGAAAGTTAACAGTCGGATGGACACCAACATTTCGATTTTAAGGCTGTTTCCGGGAATATCCGAAAATACTGTAAAAGCCCTTTTACAGACGGAAGGATTGAAAGCATTAATCATCGAAACTTATGGCAGCGGAAATGCTCCCACCGAAGCGTGGTTTCTTAAATTACTCGAAAACGCTGTTAAAAGCGGAATCATCATTTTAAACGTATCGCAATGTCAGGGTGGCTCCGTTGATATGGACAAGTACCAAACCGGTGTTACGCTTCGCAATATTGGTGTAATTGGTGGAAAAGACATCACCACCGAAGCAGCCATTGCAAAATTGATGTATCTGTTTGGCAACGAAAATTCCGTTGGAATTATCCGTGAAAAACTAACAAGCTCGCTTCGCGGAGAAATTACAACAATCTAATATCCCTGATTTAAAGCTACAAATCAATGCCTTTATTAAAACTTTCTGGTTTCGAGCCATTGGTATGAATTGGGAAACAATCGGATGGAGCATCGGAAAAATGAAAGATATTTTTGTATTACTATTTTTTTATATACTTTAGCGCCCTAAAAAATAGGAGATAATGTTAAAATCCCTGTACTTTTGGAGAGGTGGCCGAGCGGTCGAAGGCGCGCGCTTGGAAAGCGCGTGTACGTCACAAGCGTACCGGGGGTTCGAATCCCTTCCTCTCCGCAGAATTGAAAATAATTGTTAATAATTTATAGTCAAAAAACAAAGTATGAATTAAAATTAGAATTGACCCATGAAAAAAGTAATTGTTTTTTTATCGTTAGTAAGCGTTCTTACTGTTGGAATTTTTATGATGAGCAAAGCACAAAATGCAGCATCATCCCTTTCTACTCCTGTAGTTGAAGAAAAATCATTCCATTATGTCCTAAAGGAAAAATTTATTGAAGGTGGTCCGGTATGGATGGCTCCTATCATAATTTGTTTGATTGGTGGACTTGCACTTTCAATTGAAAGAATTGTTTATTTGAACCTTTCAACCGTTAATTATCAGAAACTTTTAAATAAAGTTGAAACTGCTATTCAAACCAAAGGTATTGCAGCAGCTAAAGAAGTTTGCAAAAACACCAAAGGTCCAGTTGCAAGTGTATTTTATCAAGGTCTCGACAGGGTTTCAGAAGGTCTTGATATTGTCGAAAAATCCATTATTTCGTATGGAGGTGTGGTTATGGCCCGCCTCGAAAATAATCTTTCATGGATTACCCTGTTTATTGCACTTGCCCCGATGCTCGGGTTCCTTGGTACAGTTGTAGGGATGGTTCAGGCTTTCGCCGCTATCGAAGTTGCCGGTGATATTTCACCAACCATTGTTGCTGCAGGTATGAAAGTTGCGCTTATTACTACCGTATTCGGTCTGATCGTTGCTATTATCCTCCAGGTAATTTACAACTATCTTCTTTCAAAAGTTGAAAACCTTGTAAATTCGATGGAAGACGCTACCATTTCGTTTATGGATATTCTTGTTAAGAACAAAAACGCAAAACAGTAATCAACTATGGATACCTGGATTAATATTGGTTTATTTATCACCTATATTCTTTTCACAGTAGCCTGTGTTGCATTGATTGGATTTCCGTTACGATATACCGTACAGAATTTCAAGAATGCAAAAAAAGGGATAATGTTTTCGATAGGTGCTGTGGTGGTTCTATTTCTAATCTACCTTGTGTCACCGGCTGATCAGGGAGTATTTTACGAAAATATGGGAGTAACTCCTTCACAATCAAAAATGATTGGAGCAGGGCTAATCGTCTCCTATGCACTCATGGCTGGTGCTGTGTTTTATTTGTTTTACGCTGAGGTTAAAAAATGGTTTGAGTAATCTTGAAAAATAAATTTAAGATATGAAAAAACCACCGGAAATCAACACAGGTTCAATGGCAGATATTTCCTTTCTGCTGCTGACTTTCTTTCTGCTTACCTCATCCATTAATACGGATAGTGGTATTTTCAGAAAGTTGCCACCACCTCCTGATCCAAATGCAAAACCTGCCGACATCAAGCAGAGAAACATTTTTACGGTACTGATCAATAAAAATGACAGGTTGCTTGTTGATAACAAACCTTCTGATATCAGATTGCTGCGCCAACAAGCAAAGGATTTTATTTCGAATCCTTCAAACCTCGAAACGCTTCCTGAGAAGAAATTTGAAGATATTCCATATTTAGGGAATTACCCGATTTCTAAAGGCGTTATTTCTATTCAAAACGACCGTGGAACTTCCTACAACACATACATAAAAGTTCAAAATGAGCTGACCGGTGCAATTGATGAACTCAGAAATGCACTGTCTATGGATAAGTTTAACCGAAAATTCAAGGATTTGACTGATCCTAATCTTATTGAGGCGATTCAAAAAGCCATTCCAATTTCGATTTCAGAAGCTGAACCTAAAGATGTAGGAGACCAATAACATGGCACGTTTCAAGAATAAAAAATCGGGAGGAGTTCCTCAGATCAATACCGGTTCAATGTCCGATATTATCTTCATGTTTTTGTTTTTCTTTATTGTAATTTCAACAATCAGGGAAACCACACTTATTGTAAAGGTAAAAATTCCATTGGCATCCGAAGTTCAGAAATTGGAGAAAAAATCTCTGGTGTGTAACATCTATGCAGGTCTCCCTAATAAAAAGGAACTTGCAGGCAGCGGAACACGTCTCCAGCTTAACGATCAATATGCAACGTCAAACGATATCGGTGATTTTATTGCCACCGAGCGTCAGAAATTAGAAGAAGCCGACCGCCGTAAATTAACCGTATCATTAAAAGTGGATCAGGATACCAAAATGGGTATTGTTGCTGATATCAAACAAGAACTCAGAAAATACAATGCTTTGTTGATAAATTACACAACACGCAAGACTTCACAAGGGAATCTTTTTACTGGTAATTGATTTTTCGTTTTAAGGGTTAAAAGAATAGAAGGAGTGTTTTCGACATTCCTTCTTTTTTTTGAAAAAAAATCCCTGTCATTTGCTGTATGACAGGGATTTTTATGATAAAGCCAATAAATTTAAATCACTTTCTCCTGCCTATTTTTTGGGTGGTTCAAAAGTTATTTTCAGATTGAGTTCTTTTAATTGCTCATCCGAAATAGTCGCTGGTGAATCAATCATCACATCCCGGCCAGAGTTATTTTTTGGAAAAGCAATGTAATCGCGGATAGAATCGGATCCACCAAAGAGTGCACAAAACCTGTCGAAACCAAAGGCAATGCCACCGTGAGGCGGAGCACCAAACTCAAAGGCGTTCATCAGGAAGCCAAATTGTGCCTGGGCAAGTTCATCGGTAAAACCAAGTATGGTAAACATCCTTTTCTGGAGTTCTTTATTAAAAATTCTGATGGAACCACCACCTATCTCAACACCATTAATTACAAGGTCGTAGGCATTGGCACGCACCAAACCGGGGTTAGTCTCGAGCTGTCCGATATCTTCGGGCTTTGGGGAGGTAAAAGGGTGGTGCATGGCATAAAAACGTTTGGTTTCTTCGTCCCACTCCAAAAGTGGAAAGTCAACCACCCAAAGTGGCGCAAAAGTATCAGGATTGCGCAGTCCGAGTCTTTTGCCCATTTCGAGCCTCACTTCATTGAGCGCTTTGAGGGTAGGCGTTTCATTTCCCGAAAGAATAAGCATCAAATCGCCTGGTTTTGCATCAAACTTTGAAGCCCAGTTTTTAAGGTCAGCTTCATCAAAAAATTTGTCAACCGACGATTTTATTGTTCCATCAAAATTGAACTTTACATAAACCAATCCCTTAGATCCTATTTGCGGCTTTTTGACAAACTCGGTAAGTTCGTCCAACTGTTTGCGGGTGTAGTCGGCACAGGCCGGAACGCAGATTCCTACAACGATTTCGGCATCATCAAATACTTTAAAATTTTTGCCTTTTGCTATTTCGGTAAGTTCGACGAATTTCATCCCAAAACGGATGTCGGGCTTATCCGAACCATAAAACTTCATGGCATCAGCATAAGTCATTCGCGGGAATGGCTCAGGGAAATTCATTCCTTTGATTGTCGAAAAAAGGTATTTTGTTAGGCCTTCAAAAGTTTCCAAAATATCATTTTGCTCAACAAAAGCCATCTCGCAGTCAATCTGCGTAAATTCGGGCTGACGGTCGGCACGTAAATCCTCGTCGCGGAAACATTTTACAATCTGATAATACCTGTCGTAACCGGCAACCATAAGTAATTGCTTAAAAGTTTGAGGTGACTGTGGCAAAGCGTAAAATTCGCCGGGATTCATTCTCGAGGGAACTACAAAATCGCGCGCACCTTCGGGTGTTGATTTTATCAAAACCGGAGTTTCGATTTCGATAAAGTTCTGCTTGTCGAGATAATTCCGCGTTTCGATGGCCATTCGGTGGCGAAGTTCGAGGTTACGGCGAACAGGTGTGCGTCGCAAATCGAGGTAACGATATTTCATCCTGAGTTCCTCGCCCCCGTCGGTGTTGTCTTCGATGGTGAAGGGAGGAAGAATTGATTTATTCAGGATTTTGATTTCAACAACCTTAATTTCGATTTCACCGGTTGGGATTTTTAAATTTTTTGAAATCCGCTCGATGACTAATCCTTTTGCCTGAATTACAAATTCACGACCCAATTCTTTGGCTTTAGCTATAACCGCCGGATTGGAAGTGCCTTCTTCCATCATCAGTTGGGTTATTCCGTAACGATCGCGCAGGTCAATCCAAATTAAACCGCCTTTATCCCTGATGCGTTGTACCCATCCCGACAGGGTTACTTCCTGCCCGGCCGACTGTAAATTTAACTCTCCGCAAGTGTGTGTTCTGAACATGATTATTAATTTTTATGAAGTGGCGAAAATAACAAAATTGACTGAATTTAGCCATGATTGAAACGATGACAGCAAACAAATTTCGGCGATAATTTGCAGTTTTGATATTTTTATTAGTTTTGAAAACACAATCTCCAAAAAAAATACACATGAAAACCGGACTTGAAATAAAAGAAATTAAGAGTTATTCGTACCTCAACTATGCTTCGCGCAACGGGATTAACGATACAAAAGCAACAATAATGGTTAATGCTGAAGCTGAGTTTCTTGGCTATCTGAATTTTGTGACTGATGGTGGTCAGCTTCCAAAATCTGTAAAGCAAAATGGCTTGTATTACCTTTATTTCCATTTTAAAGATATCCCGGTGATTTTAGATATGCTTCGCAACGAAAAACCCATTTACCTCATTTTTGCAGACGACAATAAAAACAACTGCAGGATTTCGACTTCAGTGGAACCCGTTGGTGAGGGAGAAGAGTAAAACCAGGGCGTTTTTTACCGAATTGAAATAATTACTGCGCTATTTCAGTTATCAATGTGTTTGTTAACCAACAGGAAAATGGCCCAATAACTGTTGGGATTTCCTGAAATTTTAATGATTAAAAAATGTACTTTTGCCGTCAAATAAACAAAATGATGAAAAAATTAACTGTAATATTTATTATTTCGCTCCTTGCTTTTCAAGGCTTTTCACAAGAAGTAAGCGAGAGTACCCGTAAGAAATTCAGTACGGTTTTAGATGTTTTTACCGACATTTACTCAAACCTGCCTAAAGGTATCGAAACCCGGACTATCAACCAGGGAATGAACTTTTCGGGGCTTTACGATTACAGGTTTGGAAAAAGTAATTTTAGTTTTGCCATCGGTGTAGGCCTTGGTGCACATAACTTTTACAGCAATGCTTTTGCCGTTACCGATTCAAACGGAGTGTCGGAACTGAAAAGGATTAAAACACTTTATCCCGGAACTGATTACAAAAAAAATAAGATTTCGTACACCTATTTTGATATTCCGTTCGAGTTCCGGCTTCGCACAAACGATGAATTCAGAGCAGCAGTGGGCTTTAAGGTCGGTTGGTTAATTGACAGCCACACCAAATACAAAGGCGACGATTACCTTTTTGAAACCACCGATGAACTTGGTGTTAAATTCAGAGATGTTAAAAATATCGAAACACTAAGGTATGGCGTTACTGCCCGTGTAGGATGGAAATTTATCAATCTCATGGGATTTTTCTCACTTACCGATATTTTCAAGAAAGATAAAGGTCCTGAAGTTTACCCGATTTCTGTTGGCATTTCGCTGATGCCTTTTTAACTAAAAATAAAGGAAGTGTAAATACATGGTAACGGCTCCCAGTAAGAAGCCGGAATAAACCTGCATTGGCTGATGCGCAGAAGTTTTTAAACGCGAATAGCCAACAAATCCCGCCACGAAAATAAGCGTCATCAGTAAAAGCAACATATCACTTTTCAGGATAAGCGCCATACATAAAAACGCTCCAAAAAGTGCACCCGTGGCAACCATGTAAATGCTGATACTCCAAAAGGTTGTAATTATCAGTGCGATTGCAAGCAAACTTATCGAGCCAAGAATGAAAATGGTGAATAATGGCGAAATCTGAAGCTGGCTCAGCATCGAATAAGTAATCACATAAAAAAACAAAGCAATCGAAAGCGGAATCCTCCGTGCATCATTACCGGTTATTCGGATAAATTTTCCGATTTGTCTGCCAAAGACTTGCGAAAACAGTCCAGGAATTAAAAAGGTAGAGATAAAAACCAGGATTAATATCCGCCATTTTCCTGTTTCGGGAAGTATTTGCGAAAAGCTAAACTGCATATTAAAAATAATAAACAGGTAATAGGTCGGAAAAAGCATCGGATGAAAAACAGCACTGATGAATTTAGTTAGTTGTTTTTCCATGTGTTGGATGAATAAAGATGGAATAATTTTTAAAGTTCTTTTCGCAGTCTGGCAACCGGAATGTTAAGCTGTTCCCGGTATTTTGCAACCGTACGGCGGGCGATATTATAGCCTTTTGTCTTCAATATCTTGGTAAGTTGCTCATCGGTCATGGGTTTTCCCTTTTTTTCGGCGACAATGCAATCCTGAAGGATTTTTTTTATTTCGCGTGTCGAAACCTCCTCACCAGAATCGGTTTGCATAGATTCGGAAAAAAAGCTCTTAAGTAAAAAAGTACCAAAAGGTGTTTGCACATATTTGCTGTTGGCAACCCTTGAAATGGTCGAAATATCAAGGTTTACAATTTCGGCAATATCTTTAAGGATCATTGGGTGCAACTTGGTTTCATCGCCGGTAAGGAAAAATTCTTTTTGATATTCCATTATGGCGTGCATCGTAATATAAAGCGTGTTTTGCCGCTGTTTTATAGCATCAATAAACCATTTTGCCGAATCAATTTTGCGCTTGACAAAAAGTATGGCATCCTTTTGCTGACTGGTTTTTTTGCTTTTATCGCCAACGTATGCCTCGATCATTTCGACATAATTCCGGCTCAGGCGGAGTTCGGGTGCATTTTTCGAATTGAGCGTAAGTTCAAGCTTTCCTTCGGGGTTGCTAATTACAAAATCGGCCGAAATGTATTGATTTGTTTTGGATGTTTCGTTCATCGAATTGCCAGGCTTGGGATTTAACCGAAGAATTTCGGTGATGGCAAACTTAAGCTCATCTTCACTAATCCTGGCCTTTTTCATGATTTTGTCGTAATGCTTTTTGGTGAACTCGTTAAAATAGCGCTCGAGTACCAAAATGGCGATAGTACGCTCCGGCCCGGGTTCTTCCTCTTGTTTGCGGCGAAGCTGGAGTACCAGGCATTCTTTGAGATTACGTGCACCAACACCCGCCGGGTCGAATTCGTGGATGATTTTAAGGATTTTCAGAATTTCATCAGGGGTGGTGGTAAGATTTTGTGTAAAAGCCAGATCGTCAACCATCGAGTTTAAATCGCGCTGCAAATAGCCCGAATCGTCTAAGTTTCCGATGATGGTGAGGGCGATGGTATTTTGTTTGTCATCCAGATTTCGTAAACCAAGTTGCGAAATCAGATGATCGTGAAATGTTTTTCCGGAAGCAAAAGGGATTTCTTTTCTATCGTCATCCGAACTGTAATTATTGGCCTGCAGCTTATAGGATGGGATTTCGTCATCGTCAATATAATCGTGTAAATCAAATTCGTCGCTGCTTTCGTTGTCGAATTCGTTTTCAAAATCATCTTCTGAATCCGGGTCTTTGTATTCATCCTCCGATTCGGCGAGATCTTCGAGGGCAGGATTTTCTTCGATTTCCTGTTTAATCCGTTGCTCCAGGGCCATCGTTGGAATCTGCAACAACTTCATGAGCAAAATTTGCTGGGGCGACAATTTTTGTTGAAGTGCCAGTTTCTGTATTAAACCCTGTTTACCCATATTTTACTATTAAAAAGCCGAATTTGCTGTTTTTAAAAATCTATCCAAACTTACTATAAAACTTTCAGTTAATCCAACTTTAAAATAAAATTAAAACGCGTTTGTTAAATTTCACGGGAGTAATTTTTTAAAATCAAAACTCAGCATTTTGAGGTGTCCGTGGGAAAGGAATTACATCGCGGATATTTTTCATGCCGGTAACAAAAAGCACGAGCCGCTCAAAACCAAGCCCGAAGCCGCTGTGAGGCACTGTGCCGTATTGGCGGGTTTCGAGATACCACCACATTTCCTTTTCGGGGATGTGCATTTCGCGCATCCGGCTTACCAATTTCTCATAAACTTCCTCGCGCTGCGAACCGCCAATAATTTCGCCGATATTCGGGAACAAAACATCCATGGCTCTAACTGTTTTTCCATCATCGTTTTGTTTCATGTAAAAAGCTTTGATGTCGCGTGGATAATTGGTGAGGATAACCGGTTTTTTAAAATGCTGTTCAACCAGATATCTTTCGTGTTCCGACTGAAGGTCAACGCCCCAGAAAACCGGGAATTCAAATGTTTTTCCTGATTTTGTCAGAATTTCAATGGCTTCGGTGTAATCGAGCCGTTCATATTTTGTCTCGGTAATCGAGCGGAGACGGGCAACAAGCTCCTTGTCGTACATATTATTCAGAAATTCCAGGTCATCGGCATTGTGCTCAATCGCATAATTTACGAGGTATTTAAGGAAATCCTCGGCCAGGTCCATGTTGTCGGTGATGTCGTAAAAAGCCATTTCCGGTTCAATCATCCAGAACTCGGCCAGGTGGCGTGGTGTATTTGAATTTTCGGCACGGAAAGTTGGCCCAAAAGTATAAATCAAACTCAAAGCCGTAGCACCAAGCTCGCCTTCCAACTGTCCTGAAACGGTGAGGTTGGTAGCTTTCCCAAAGAAATCTTCCTTAAAATTTACTTCTCCGGTTTCGGTCAATGGCGGTTTGAGCGCATCGAGCGTAGTTACTCTGAACATTGCTCCGGCACCTTCGGCATCCGAGCCTGTGACTATGGGTGTGTGCAGATAATAAAAACCACGGTCGTTAAAATATTTATGGATGGCAAAAGCCAGCGAATGGCGAATCCGTAAAACTGCGCCAAAAGTATTGGTGCGTGGGCGAAGGTGGGCAATCTCGCGAAGGAATTCCAGCGAATGTCCCTTTTTTTGAAGCGGGTAAGTGTTGGCGTCTGCCGTGCCATAAACTTCGATTTCGGTGGCCTGAATTTCGACACTTTGCCCTTGCCCAAGCGACTGAACCAGCTTACCTGTTGCCGAAATTCCAGCGCCGGTGGTGATTAATTTTAGCATTTCTTCATCAAATGCAGCAACATCAACCACAACCTGGATATTATGGATTACCGAGCCGTCGTTAAGGGCGATAAACGCCACTTTGTTATTACCACGTTTGGTGCGAACCCAACCTTTAACATTTACAATCCGGTCGAATTCGGTGCTTTTGAGCAGTTCGGCAACTTTTGAATTTTTCATTTTGTTAGTTCTGATAATTAAAATACTGATTTTTAACCGGTGCAAAAATAAAAACTTTTTGCCCTTTGGTGGGTATTAAAATAAAATTAGGTGGGATTAATGTGGAAAGAAACCGATAGAACCAGTTGTTTGTATTTGCCCCTCAGCTTTGAAGCCCCTTTTTAAAGCAAATATCGCCTGGCCCATATCCAAATCATATTTATCCTGCCTTTGATAAATGAAATCGTAAGCGTCGTGGGTATAATTCATTAGGAGGAAAGAAAAGCCATACTTTTATCAAGGAAGTGCAAACGGAAATTGACTGCATAAAAAAAACCGCCTCAAAATGAAGCGGTTTCCTGTGGGAGTTATAGGAGTCGAACCTATGACCCTCTGCTTGTAAGGCAGAGAATTTTTATCATATTTAGTTAAATTACATTTAATTTCGTGTAAATGTTAGTAGTTAATAATCAGTTTATTATATTATTTTATTTGTATTAAATTATATTTATTTATTT
>CAIYZW010001039.1 GCA_903930725.1 uncultured Bacteroidota bacterium | reverse complement strand
GTATTTTTGCACCGCTTTTGAAAGTTCTTTACAAGCAAAATATGGTCTGGTAGTTCAGTTGGTTAGAATGCCTGCCTGTCACGCAGGAGGTCGCGAGTTCGAGTCTCGTCCAGACCGCCAATCAAAAGTCAACCCATTGTTAAACAACGTTTTAGCGATGGGTTTTTTGTTTTAACTACACTTTTATTACAATTCTCTTCGGAATCAATTCCTTTTTTATTGTAATTGTAGTATTAAATTACTTTAATTTTAAGGCTAAAGATCAGTTTAATTCAAACATCCTGCTATTTTTGTAAAAATTTCAAAATTGTGATTTTTAAGGTTGTGATTAATTATTAACCAATACGATAATTATGAGAAAAATATTTTTCCTGATCTTTTTGGTAATTGTTTTAAAGTTGCCAGTCATGTCCCAAACTGTGATCTGGGAAGAAAGCTTCGGTAGTGCTCCCCCAGGCTGGTCCATCGAAGGAAACTGGGCTTTTGATAATGGCTCGATGTTATTTTATTATTATCCGGTTGTCGAAAATTTTGATTTTTCGGCCATTTCTCCCGAAATTCAGATTCCGGCTTTTCCTTCAGAATTGAGCCTGAATCAGTTTATTGACCCTTATCTCACCGGCGTTACGAATGAAACCTGTGAAATCTGGGTAATTTCGGGCGACCAACAAACAATGATTTTTAGTTATGAAATTATCAACGGAACATGGGGCGACATGGGCGGTGGTTTATTTACCCAATCGCTCGAACCGTTTGCTGGTCAAACAGTTCAGCTAAGATTCAGGACATGGGGTGCTTCTACAAATTCCTTATGGAACTGGACAATCTATAATGCTTCGATTACAACAAATTTTGAAAACGACCTTTGTGCCATCGAAGTTAATGGCCCATCCAATGTTTTGCCCGGAGTTGGTGGATCCTGGTATGCCTCAATAAAAAATGCAGGACAATTGCCGCAATCCGATTTTCTGGTCAGGTTATTCAGCTATAAAACGGGCGAGCAGGTAGGAGAGGAGACCTATACCGGAATTATCAATGCCGGCGAGTTTGGCGAAGTTAATTTCGAGTGGGTACCTCAGGATTATCAGAATACAAGCCTGTATTGTGTAATTGACGAGGTGAACGATGAGTTTACCGCCAACAACCGCTCCAAAGGTTTTTTTGTAAGAATTGAACCGCCCGTGGAACATCATGTCCTGCTCTGGGATAACGACAACGACATCGCCACCATTTACAACGATGAAACCGGGCAAAAAGAGCAAGCCAATGTGGGTATCGAAAATGCGCTTTATCTTGCCGGAATTCCTTACATTAAAGTTAATAGTCTGCCCGATGATCTTTCGGATTTTAACTTAGTCATTTGTACGATGGGGTCGTACTGTCTGAGCTGAAGTAATACCCCGCCAGGTACTGTAAATGCAACAGACCAGGCCAAGCTAAACAGTTACCTCGACAATGGTGGTAGCTTGTACATCGAAAGTGTTAATCTGGGTATAGATCATATCGGAACCGGACTCCTGCAACATCTTGGAATAAAATATTCATCTGATGGCGAACCTTATGAAATCGAACAGTTGGTTTGCCAGTACAACAATTTCATGGATGATATGAATTTTAATTATGCCGGTGGTGTTGATGCCCATTTTAGTGTGGATCATCTGGTTCCAAACCAGTCAACGTATCTTTACAAATCTGATGATGGTTTTGGAAGAATGTTCGCGATGGCCACCGATAATTACAGGGCAATTTCCTCATCGGTTGTTTTTGGAGCCATCAAAAATGCAGATAGCCTGAATACAAAGCCTTATTTTATGGCTGAGATGATTAATTTTTTGCTTGGTGTAACAACAATTACTTCCACTGGCGAATTAGTTGAAAATGAAGCTGTTTCGGTTGTAAATTATCCAAATCCTTTTACTGATGTTACAAATATCGGTTTCACTTTGCAGGAATCTTCAAAAGTACAACTTGATATTTACAACCAGATAGGGCAGTTAATTTACACTGTGGCCGATGAAAACATGTCTCCCGGAAACCACGTAAAAACCTGGAATGCAACCAATCGTAGTGGTGCCAGGGTTAATAAAGGAATCTATTTTTACAAATTGACCATGGGAGATCAGGTAGATTCTGGTAAAATCCTTTTAATGGATTAATCAGTTTTTTGATCTTAAAAAAAAGTACTTCATCCATCAGGGTGAAGTATTTTTTTTATCCGTTTCCGGCATAATTTCATTACCTTAGCTGCATACTTTTCAGGATTATTTGTAATACTGTTAACGTATGAAACGCTTTATTTACCTGGGTTTTCTCATTTTTTTGACCGAACAGTCAATTTTAGCCCAAACTACCATCTGGGAGGAAGAATATAATAATCCGAAACCAGGTTGGATAACGGAAGGAAATTGGGAAATCGCGGCAGGAATCCTGATTTTTGAATATTACCCGATTATCATCAACTTTGATTTTTCGGCAATCTCACCTGAGATTGTTATTGCCGAAAATCCCACCGATCTTATAATCAGTCAGTTTGTCGAGACTTTTCCTTCGAGTGTAACAACCGAAGCCTGTGAGATTTCAATCCTTTACGATGAAATTGAGGAAGTTATCTGGAATCATCAGCTTTTGGATGGAAATTGGGGAAGTGAGGGTGGCGATGAATTATCCCTTTCACTTGATTCGTATTCCGGAAAAACCATCAGGCTTAAATTCAGATCATGGGGGCCAACAACCGATGCCTGGTGGGATTGGAGCATCTATTTTGTGAAAATAATTACGGTACTCAACAACGAACTGGCTGCCACAAAAATAAGTGGCCCTTCAAATGTTGAGGCAAATCAACTCAATAGCTGGCAGGTAACCGTAAAAAATCAGGGATTGCTGCCGCAGTCGGGATTTGAGGTTAAAATGATCAGCTATAAAACCGGTGAAGAGCTCGGAAACCAGTTTTTTTCGGGGACGCTTAATGCCGGCGACTCGGCATTATTTGATTTTGACTGGTCTTTTGGAAGCGCTCATAATACCTGCCTTTACGGGAAAATTATTTCCGAAGCAGATCAATTTTATGGGAACAACAGAACCAAGAGTCATTTTGTAAGGATCGAACCCGATTTTGAATACCAGGTACTTTTGTGGGATAACGACAACGGCATCGAAACCATCTTTAATCCCGAAACCGGCGTGTTGGAACAACCTGAGGCGGCATTTTCGAACGCATTAAACAGTGCCGGAATAAGTCTTACCCTTGTAAATTCACTGCCAGCAATCCTGAATTATTACGACATTATCCTTTGTACCCTTGGCTGTTATTGCCTGAGCTGAGGCAATACCCCGCCTGGATATGTAACTGTAACAGACCAGACAAAACTAAAAAATTACCTCTCGGATGGGGGCGCCCTGTATATCGAAGGCGTTAATCTCGGTTTTGATCATTCATCGTCAGATTTCCTCAATTATCTTGGAATTCAGTTTGAAACATCAGGGGGAAATGATGAAGTTTCGCAAATTTTTGGTGCTGGAAATTCTTTTTTGGATTCGGTAAATTTTGATTCTCGGGGAGGTGAGGATTGCCATTACAATATTGACCATCTGGCAGGCTCAACGGCGGGTGTGTTGTACCGCTCCGAAGATAATTTACCCAGGTTGTTTGTGAACAACCATGAGAATTACAAAACCATAGCAGGTTCGGTTGTTTTTGGAGCTTTCGCTGATGGCGAAGGTTTGTGTTTAAAAACATATTTTTTGGCTGAGATTATCAACTATTTTCTTGAAATTTCGCCAATTACAGCTTTAAATGAACTTTTTGCAAACCAAAAAATTGATGCTTTTATTTATCCAAACCCATTTTCGGAAAATGCTCAAATAGAAATAATTCTTCCCGAAGAAAATACTGTTTCGATCATCATTTTTGATGATGCAGGGAATCGTGTTTGCGAAATTGCCCAGGGGAAATTTCCACCAGGAAAACATTCATTTACCTGGAATGGCAGTAACGACAAAGGTATCAAGGTAAAAAGCGGGGTGTATTTTTATTGCCTCAAAACCTTTGGCTGGACAAGGAGCGGTAAAGTGATTCTGGCCGAATAAGCCGGAATTGACCGCATCAAAAAGTCGCCAGCATTCTTATAAGGGATTAAATTTCTCTATTCCCGGCGTTACCTTGTCGGACATTACCCATCTTATCTTATTTTTGTTGCTCTAAATTGGTAAAATCATTTAAAGAGAGGATGGAACTGGTGTTCCGGTTGGTCTTCAAAACCAATAGCAGACGGATAAAACCGGCTGTGGCAGGTTCGATCCCTGCTCTCTCTGCGAAGTAAAAGCACGAACAACTCATTGAAAAATCCAGATCATTCTACCGAAAATCCGTTACCCAATCTCAGGAATCTTCCAGGAACGGATACCTTACTCAACTGGCCTGAAATCAAGCTTTTGATGGCTGATTTTGATCAGGAAATTATCAAGTATTTCATCAGGCAAACGATTAATAATTTTCGGGAGAAATTTAAGCTTGATGCTGAAATTCCGGAAAAGGAGGAAATTCTAAACCAGCTGACAATTAACTTAAAGAAACTGACTTCCAGAAGATTAAAACCCGTAATCAACGCCACAGGCATTGTTGTTCATACAAATCTTGGCCGTGCACCTTAT
>CAIYZW010001038.1 GCA_903930725.1 uncultured Bacteroidota bacterium | reverse complement strand
TGTTGAAGAAGCTGGTTTTGTTCTTAAAAATAAAGATGGCTGTAATTTTAGAAGATATTTCATAAAAGAACAGCGCATAAAAACAGCAGGAATTTCGATTAAAACTATCGGGGTTTAGCAGAAATTCCTGCTTTGTGTTTTGTTGGATGCTAAAAACATTTTGGATAAGAGAAAAAATTGTACGTTTGCTAACTTATTAAATACTAAAGCTTAATGATGCCTGGAGACAAAGACATTAATTTACAAAATTCGGACGAATTATTAAAACTTGCCTTTGATGATAGCCGCATTGCCTGGTGGGACTGGAATTACGAAACCGGGAATGTAAATTATAGCCCAGGTAAGGCTACCATGCTTGGTTATTCGGTTGAGGAATTCCCACATCAACTTTACGAAATAACCAAACTAATCCATCCAGATGATTATCAAATGGCTACCGACATCATCCGAAATCATTTAAAGGGGAATTCATCCTCTTTTGAGGCTACTTATCGCCTCAAACACAAATCGGGCAATTATCTCTATTTTCACGACAATGGCCGGATTGTCGAACGAACCACAGATGGAAAGCCGTTGCGGCTTTTTGGTATCGTAATAAATGTTACCGAGCAAAAGGAAAAAGAGATTTTGTTGGAGCAAGCACTTTCACAGACCGAACTCAGCGAAAACAAACTCAAAAATGTAATCGAACAATCCCAGGATGGAATCCGGCTAATTGATTCAGAGTGTAAAATTATCATCTGGAACCGGGCAATGGAAAGGATTACTGGTTATAGCCAGGAAAGTGTGATAGGCCGGTACACATGGGATGTTACCTGGTTGCTAACTCCCGACCATAAAAAAACTGAAGGTTTGCTCGAAAGGCTGAAGACTGAAATCCTGAATGCGCAAAAAAAGCAGGAATTGAATTTTCTGAGATTACCGGCAGAGTACGACCTCCGGCACTATAACGGGAATGTTATAAAAGTCCAAATATCACTTTTCCAGTTTCAAACGGACAATGGTTACCTGATGGGCAGCTTTTTACGTGATGTTACCGAGAAACGAAATGCAGAGGAATCGTTAAGACTGAGCGAAGAAAAATACCGGACTATTACCACCAATATTCCGGGGATGGTCTATCGTGCCTACACCGATTGGTCTGTTGAATTTGTTTCGGGCAGTGAGGCACTTTGTGGTTACACCAGCGATGAACTTTTAAATGGAAATATAAAATGGCTCGACATTATCCATCCTGATGATAAACAAAAAATGCTTGATGATGGGATTTCGTTTGGCGAAAAGCCGATATCAACTTTTCAGGAATACCGGATTATCACAAAGGACAAAAGCGTCAAGTGGGTCAGCGACAAAAAATCTTCATTTTTTATAAAACCCAATTTAGCAGTCATTGATGGGATTGTATTCGACGTTACCGACCGGAAAAGAAGCGAAGTCGAATTATTGCGGAAAGACACCTTAATTCAAGCCTCAGCAAAGGTCAGTCAGTTGCTTCTGGCAAATAAACCTTTGGAAAAAGTGGTGATGGATGCTCTCGAAATTATTGGCCAAACCACCAACCACGACAGGGTTTACGTATTCGAATATCATAACCACCCCATCACCAACGATATTTTGATGAGCCAGCGTTTCGAATGGGTAAAATCGGGCGTCAGCGCTCAAATTGATAATCCCGATTTACAGAATATCCACG
>CAIYZW010001037.1 GCA_903930725.1 uncultured Bacteroidota bacterium | reverse complement strand
CAAAGTATGAACGCCCGGAAATGAAGGTAAACTCTGTTTATGCAGGCGGTGACTCGACAGCCATCAAAGATTCGATAGAACTCATAAAATGGACTGAGGTTTATAAAGATCCGGAACTTACAAAACTTATCCAAACTGTTTTAAGTAACAGTCCCGACTTACTTATCACGATAGCCCGGGTTGAACAGGCACGCGCAATTTATGGCTACTCTAAAGCTGCAGTATGGCCTTCGTTAGGATATCGCGTTAACGCAGGTGTTAATAACATCAAAGATAATGCAAGAGCCGCCGGAGCCGGTCTTGATGGAGAGACTTATGGAGGCTTTGCTACGATGAACTGGGAGCTGGATTTATTCGGAAAACTTCGTCATCAGAAAAGGTCGGACAGGGCACAGTTTTTAGCAGCCGAAAATAATGCTCAGGCTGTGCGTGTAAGCCTGATTGCAGAAACGGCAACCTTGTATTTTCTTCTTCGCGAGGCGGATAACCAACTGGACATTGCGAATAAAACCGTGAGTATGCGCACCGAATCTTTAAAAGTAATTTCCGAAAGGTTTAGTAAAGGCTATGTTTCTGAACTGGATCAATTGCAGGCTCAGCAGCAGCTGGCAATTGCTATGGCCGCAGTGCCAAGTGCCGAAAGGCAGGCCATCGCAACTCAAAATGCTTTGCGGGTTATAACCGGACAAATGCCTGGCGCAGTTAGCCGAGGACAAAGTATTTATAATCAGCAACTGCCACCCGAAATTCCTGCCGGCATTCCTTCTGATTTGTTACAACGCCGTCCTGATATTATTTCTGCCGAACAAACCCTGATTTCACAGACCGAGAAGATAGGTGTGGCAACGGCACTGCGTTTTCCTTCGATAAGCCTTACCGGATTTTTGGGAATGGCCTCTCCTCAGTTAAGTACAATTGCTGACCCGGCTTCGCTAGCTTTAGGAGTCACCGGAAGTATGCTTGGCCCGATATTCCAGTTTGGTAAAAACAAAAGACAGGTCGAAGCTCAGAGGTATCTTACCGAGCAATATAGCTATCAATATCAAAAAACGGTTTTAAATGCTTTTGCCGAAGTTGACAATTCACTGTCCTCGCTTCGTCTTAATAAAATGGAGCATGATGCTTATAAAACAGCGCTTGATGCTGCTTCAAAAGCTTATAACCTTACCGAGGCGCGTTATTACGAAGGTTACACCAATTACCTGGAGTTGCTCAACCAACAGGATAATTTGTTCAAAGTGGAGCAAGCCGAATCGTCCACACAAACACAGCAAAATATTGCCATCGTAAATTTATTTAAAGCGCTCGGAGGCGGATGGGACATAAAATAGGTCAAAAAAAGCCGAGCCTTCCGATGTTAAAACATCAGGTTTGTCTGGCCTTTTTTAAAATGATGGCATCAGTGAAAATGATGATTTGAGTGCATTTTAATAATTTGGATATTGATGATTATAGACCTGACCCCGCCAAAAACGGGGTCAGTTTTTTTGGACATGCGTAATCAGTTTTTTAATTATTTTCAAAGGACAAGAAATTTTAGTTAAAAGAATAATCAAAAGTTTTGGAAGTATTTACATTTTTTCGTATTATTATAAAATATTTTTGTTGAAACAAATGTGCGAAATTTTCCAAAGTTTTTTACCAAAACATTAGAATCATGAAAGCATTTTCCAATCTTATTTTGTTGCTGATACTTATCAGCGTCCAGGTGACAATATACGCCTCAAATGGAAATGAACCAGTCAGGTCAAAGGCAGATGTACCCACTTTTATCGAAAACAAAGGTCAGTGGCCCAAAGAAGTACTTTATCTCACAAAGTTGAATGGTTTGAATGCCTGGATCACAACGTCAGGGGTAACCTACGACCATTTTACCATTATCAGGCAGAACAACCCTGACGAATACATGACTTTAACCCCACTTGAAAGAGAACACACCAAACCTGAAAACATTTCCATTAAAGGTCATGTTGTTCGTATGACTTTAGAAAATGTAAGGAGTACTGTGCAGGCTTCAGGTCAGGATTGCCAGACAAGTTATTACAACTATTTTATCGGTAGTGATCCTGCAAAATGGGCCAGTAATGTTCCACTTTACACCGAAGTTGATCTTATTGAAATTTACGAAGGTATTGCTGTTAAGTATTATTTCGATCAGGGGCAGCTTCGTTACGATTATCACGTGGAACCGGGCGCTGATGCAGGGCAAATTCGCATCAAACCTGATGGAACCGATGGCTGGCACATCAACCCGGCAGGTGAACTGCTGATCGAAACCAGCCTTGGGACTATTTGTCATGGAAAAATCTTTGCCTACCAATTAAACAATGGTATTAAAGCCGAAGTTGAATGTTCCTTTAAACAATTACCCGATGGCAGCCTGGGTTTGCACACAGGTAATTATGACCTTTCCAAACCTTTAGTGATTGACCCGATTGTGTTTTCGACTTATTTGGGTGGGAATGATTTTGATAGCGAACCATCAATGGTACTTGCCCAGGACGAATCTCTTGTTGTAGCCGGACAGACCAAGTCAACAAATTTCCCGGTTACTGTTGGAGCTTATCAAACCCAAAAAAATCTTGATTATGATATTACAATCTCAAAGCTAAATCCAACTGCTACAACATTGGTTTTTTCGACTTTTCTTGGAGGAAATGGCAGGGACGAATACCCGGATGTTGATCTTGGGCAGGATGGTAGTATATTTCTTACTGGAACAACAGAATCAACAGACTTTCCTGTATCTACCGATGCATTTCAGACAGTAAATTTGGGCAACAAATCTGTTTTTGTAACCAGAATGAACCACACAGGATCATCTCTCATCTACTCATCTTATCTGGGAGGGAATGACGAAGATCAAGGTAAAGCCATTAAGGTTGATGCAACAGGAAATGCGTATCTGACTGGTTATACTTTTTCGGATAACTTCCCAACTACACCCGGAACGATAAATTATGAGGGGGGTAGTTTATTTGTTGCGAAAGTGAACCCAACTGCCACTGCACTCGCCTATTGTGCTGTCTTTGCTTCGGGCTCGTGCAATGATATTGCTATTGATAATGCTGGAAATGCTTATTTAACCGGGGAGGTCAATTATTTTCCCATCACTCCGGGAGCCTTCCAACCTCAACGAATAGGACTTACTTGTGCATTTGCCGCAATAATTAATCAAACGGCTACCGAAGTATTGCATTCAACCTATATTAGTGGAGATTACGAGGATTTTGGGTTTGAAATCTGTGTTGCCCAAAATGGAGATATTTTAGTAGGTGGTTACACAAATTCAGACATTTTTCCTACAACTCCCGGATCTATTCAGCCGATATCCGCGGGAAATCATGATGCTTTCGTGATAAGGTTGAACCCGACATGTACCGAAATGGTTTGGGGAACACTTCTGGGTGGTTTTAACAATGATGAGATATTCGGTATGTCGCTTGATGCATCTGATAATATTGCTATTACCGGTGTTACAAGTTCATATGAATTTCCTGTAACTACAAACCTTTATGGTGGTTATGAGGAATTTGACGAACCTGCTTTTGTCAGTATGATTTCAAATGATGGTACCGAATTACTTTTTTCAGTATTAATCGGTTGTTTTGACTTCATCGAAAACAGCGGGAATGATATTGCCATAAAAGATAATGGTAAAATCGTTTTGACTGGAACAACAGGAGATTTGTTTACAACTACACCTGGCGTCTTTCAGCCAAACTTTGGAGGCGGATGGAGGGATTATTTCATTATGGAAATATTGCCAGTAAACTGTCAAACTACTTGCAGCGCAACAGTGTTAAACCATGTTAGTTGTCGTGGAGGCTCCGACGGGCAGGCTCAGGCCAATCCTTCCGGTGGAATTGAGCCTTATTCCTTTCTTTGGAGCAACGGGCAAACCACACAAATTGCCACCGGTCTGAGTGCGGGGAATTACACGATCGAGGTTACCGATTCGATAGGTTGCAAGGCTGAGGCTTCAGTTACCATTACACAGCCAACCTTTTTAATGTTGGCATCACTTCAAACCTGGCCGGCGTCGTGCGCCAACTCGCCCAACGGAAGTGCCTTAGCGCAGGCATCAGGAGGAACACCGCCTTACACTTACCAATGGAGCAATGGCGAAACTGGTAATCAGGCAACCGCTTTGCTGCCTGGTAGCAATTCGCTGACTATTATTGATAACAATGCGTGTGAGAAAATAACATCTTTCGAAATCAGCTATATTCAACCTTTTAATGAAGAGGTAATATGTGCTGTTACTTTAAAT
>CAIYZW010001036.1 GCA_903930725.1 uncultured Bacteroidota bacterium | reverse complement strand
TCTGGCTGAGGTCGGGAAGTGTTGCCACCACCGGGTCCCAGGTCGAAATTGTTGATCCGGTCTGCCTTTTGCTGCCGTTCCAGTTTCGCTGATAAATTACCATGCCTTTTTTAGGGGCAAAAACCGTGAACTGCTGTAAAACCGAAAGCATCCGCTCCTTTTTACGTTTTGCCTGGTCGAGGGTTGCAGCTACTTCCTGCATTTCGGCAGCGGCTTTTTTAACTTCAAGGTCGTAATTTTCGACAGCCTGGCTAAACGCCCGCTCTGCCTTTTCGAGATTTATTTTTGCCTGACGTTGGGTGGCTGGTGGCTCAAATTCAGATTGATCAACAATAATTTTCTGTTCTTCCATTCCAAAATTCAGATTGACCAGTTCATCCCGTTTACGGCGCAGGTTCAGAGTTGTGTCGAGTTCGGTCTTGGTGTATTGCGAAGTGAGTTTATCGAGTTCGCTCTCGAGATCCTTCAGACGGCTTTCCACTTCAGTTTTGTCGAGTGAAGCAACAAATTCGCCCGAATCAACGATGGTGCCTTCCGGAATAAGCTTATTAATCTTGATATCGTTGTAAATGCCAAGCGGCCGGAGGTTTTCGGGACCACGGATGTCTTCTGAACTTTTTGCCTCCAATTCGCCGGTGGTAGTAACTACAATTTTAAACTGGCCGCTTTTTACCGGGACTTTAATCATTTTCTGGGCAGTTCCGGATTCACCGGTAAATTGCCACAAAATCACCACGAGTAAAATTACTGCGCCGGCAATGATCAGAATTTTCTTTTTCATACAACTTACTTCAAAAATTCAGCAATTATATTTTCGATGGAGATGCCCTCGGCTTCAGCCTTGTAATTTCTGACAATACGATGGCGGAGAATAGAAACAGCCACACTTTTAACATCTTCGATGTCGGGCGAATATTTCCCGTTGATGGCGGCGTGGCATTTTGCACCAATAATAAGATATTGTGATGCCCGTGGCCCAGCGCCCCAGGTAAGGTATTCGTTTGCGAACCTGTGCGATTCGGGGCGGTTTGGACGGGTTTTTACGGCCAGTTTTACCGCGTACTCGTAAACATTTTCGGGCACAGGAATTTTTCGTATCAGATTCTGGAAAAATATAATTTCTTCGGCGCTCACAACTACTTGCGGCTTGGCCTCGTAAGTGCTGGTTGTATTTTTTACAACATCAATCTCCTCTTTAAAAGAAGGATAATCGAGCCAGATGTTGAACATAAACCTGTCGAGCTGCGCCTCGGGCAAAGGATAGGTTCCTTCCTGCTCGATAGGATTTTGGGTGGCCAGCACAAAAAACGGTTCGGTGAGTTTATAGTTTTGCCCTGCCACGGTGATGGCTTTTTCCTGCATCGCCTCCAGCAGCGCCGATTGGGTTTTGGGTGGCGTCCGGTTTATTTCGTCGGCTAAGATGATGTTGGCAAAAATTGGTCCGCGGATAAATTTAAAATTCCTGGTTTGATCCAATATTTCGGTTCCAACAATATCCGACGGCATAAGGTCGGGTGTAAACTGGATGCGGCTGTATTCGAGCCCAAGTACTTTGGAAATGGTGTTTACCAGAAGCGTTTTGGCCAAACCTGGAACGCCAACCAGCAAAACGTGGCCTTTGCTGAAAATGGAAATAATCACATTTTTAACAACCTCATCCTGGCCAACAATAACTTTGGCTATTTCATTCTGAAGGATTTTTATCTTTTTGCCAAATTCATCAATGGCTTCAACATCTGATTTATACTGCATAACTTACTTTTTAAATAACAAATATCAAAAAACAAAATTCAAACTGCCTGGCGCAAAGCGCAGAGCGCAAAGTGAAAATAAACAAAACTCAAATTTCAAATCACAAATTGACAGTGGCCAGTTGCCAGTCACCAGTCGCCAGTAGGCAGTTACCAGTGGGCTGTCAATCCTATATCTGAAATTCTAAATCAAAAATCTTAAATCTGAATTCAAAAATCATAAATCCCAAATCCTAAATCATTGCCTTTCCACAACTCCTAACCGCTTACTGGCCACTGCCTACTGGTCACTGGCCACTGCCTACTGGTCACTGGCCACTGCCTACTGCCTACTGGTCACTGGTCACTGTCTACTGGTCACTGGTCACTGTCTACTGGTCACTGGCCAATGCCTAATTCTTCAAAACCACTTCTGCTGGTAGTTGCATTTTTTGTAATTATCGCTGATTTTAATAAATACGTTTTTGGAATTTATTTCGATCCATTTTTTAATTATTTCGAGTTTTTTTGATTGCAATGCCCATGACTGGATTTGATCGTAATCCTCGGCCAGATTTGCCCGGTGCGGCTGAGTACGTTTTATGAGCGAAAGCAGCCGGTAGGCTTCTTCGCCTTTTTCGTCTTCCATCAAAACCGCCTGAGAAACTTCGCCAATCTGCAATTTATCCACCACAAAAAATATTTTTGGATCGAGCTGGTCAACGGGCCAATCGCTGCTGCCTGTGTACTGGTTCATAAGGATGCCATTATTGTTTTTTGAACCATCTGTCGAAAATTGTTTTACGGCATCTTCAAACGAAATCGAGTCGGCGCGAATGAGCAAGCCGATGCTGTCGAGAAAGATTTTTGCCTCGGAAAGTGCTACCGGCGATACTTTGGGACGTAACAAAATGTGGCGGACCCGCACAAAATCGCCACGTCGCTCGATAGATTGAATAATGTGATAACCGGCTTCGGTTTCGACAATTTCTGAAATATCGCCAGGTTTTAATTTAAAAGCAACGGCTTCAAACTCGGCGTACAATTCGCCCCGGCCGTGCAATCCAAGGTCACCGCCCATCTTGGCCGATCCCGGATCTTCAGAATACAACCTGGCCATAGCTTCAAAGCTCTCGCCTTTGATCACTCTGTCGCGGAGTTTGCGCAACTTTTCTTTAATTTCAAATTTCTCGGCAGGGCTGATGGGTGGTTTCTTTACCAGTTGGGCAATTTCGATAACCGAACCAATAAGTGGAATACTGTCTTTTGGGATGTTTTTATAAAATGTTTTGACTTCGGAAGGCGTAACTCTGGTTTTTTCGGTGATGTTTTGCTGCACTTTTTCGACCTTCATCTGCTGGGTAATCACCTCGCGGAGTTCGGCCTTGAATTCGATAACGGATTTATCGTAAAATTTCTCTAATTTTTCCTGTGTTCCAAACTGGTTAATAAAATACCGCATCCTTCGGTCAAGTTCCGATTCTACCTGGTCGGGGGTTACCTCGATACTGTCGAGTTCGGCCTGGTGCAACATGAGCTTCTCGAAAAGCAGGTTCTCGATAATCTCACATTTTACGGTTGACTCGCTGCCAGTAATGCCGCCCTGCAAACGCATCTGCAGATACTGATTTTCGATATCCGAAAGCAGTATGTAGTTTTTTCCCACCACAGCAACTACTTCGTCAATAATGGTGGTATCCGAAGTTTGGGCTTCAACCTTACCGATGTAAGAGGTAAAAATTACCAGGCAAAAAAATATGATCAGTTTCTTCATGTAAAATGGTTCGGATTAGTAATGTTCAAATTCTTTATTATTCGCTGCCTCGTTGTAAATCTTTTGCTGCATTTGCTTGATCAGTAATTTTTTACGCATGTTAAGAATTATTGACCTGATGTTTTCGTATTCCTGCGAAAGTGGTGAAATGCTTTCGCTTAGCCTGTAATCGAGTATATTTACAAGGTAGGTATAGCTGTCCTCGTTAAGTTGGATAAAACTGTTGTTCCGGAGGTACGATTCCTGATTATAAACCTCCATTGGTAATCTTTCGATAAGGTCGTTAAAAGTTATCCAGGATTCGTCAATTATCTGATAATCCTCAGCGTAGAGCGAGCAGTTAAATTCGAGCGAATCGCGGTCTCTTTGCCTGTCGGTTTGGGCGTATTGGATAATTTTCCTGAGTTTTGGAGAATCGGAGCTGATCTTAACATACACAGCCTGAACGATATTATCTTTCAACTGGAAGTTTTTCAGGTTTTTGTAATAATACTCTTCAATTTCCTGATCCTTAATTAAAGTATCGAGGTTTTGATTGATGAGTTCGGTTTCGTATCTGTAAATTATCAGCGAGTTCCTGTAATCGCTCAACTGGCGCGAAAAATTCTTTTGTTCGACAGTAAGATTTTTTTCGGCCTGATAGAGCAATACCTGGTTTTTTATCCAATTATCAACATAACTTTTTACAAGTTCGATGCTGTCGGCAGGGCTTGTACCATCGGGAACAAGGACGGCAATATCGGAGACATACAAATAAGAATCATAGACCCTTGCAATTGCCGGGTCGGATTTATTAAAACCTGGTTTATTGCAAGAGCCTATGACAAATATGAGGAATAAAAACGAAAATATTATTTTCTTCAAATCAAGGCCTGACTATTTAATCTGTGACAAAACCTCCTGGTTTATGGTCACAGTATATTTTTTCTTTAATTCTTTTATCCATTCCTGCTCGAGGTAATTTTGATAATCGGCAGTAATCAATCCGCGGGCATCGCTCAGTGTTTTGGGTTCCGGAGCAACCAGTTCGTTGATTATCGCAAAACCAAATTTACCATCCTTGGTTGGTACAATCTTCGAAACACCCTTTTTCCATTCGATGGTATCAATGATGTCGTTGTCGTTTTTGGGGTACTTTTTGCTTACCACCGTAATTTTAACCAACGAATCGTTGGCAAGTGCTTCACGAATCTGGTCACCGTCTTTTCCGTCCTTTGCCAGTTTGAAGGCTTTATCTGCACCATCCTGGGTTGTAGCTGTAATTAATGTCGCGTTAACGCGGTTATCCCACATATATTCGGCGGCATGCAGTTTATAAAATTCATTTAAGCCTGTGGTATCTTTAATGGCCTTGCTCCAGACTTTTTGATCGGTTAGCTCAAATAAAAGTATTCCATCGCGGTACTCGTTAACCAGCGATTTAAATTCGGGATGGTGTTGTTCGAGGCGGGCATCTTCGAAAGCAAGTGCTTTTTCTTCGACAAATTTACCGAAACTCTCGGCTACAAACGATTCGTAAGCTTCGGTGGCGCTGATGGTTTGATGGTTAAAAATGAATTCGGCAAACTGCTGCTGGTTATAACTTTCTTTGCCAAGTTTACATATTACATCGTTTAATTTAGCAGCACTGGTTTGTTCCCATTTTCTTTTGTAGATGCTACTGTCCATAACGTTTACAAAGGCTTTTACAGCCTTTGGATATTCGACGTATTTATTTTCGTTTTTGATGCGGATAATGATGGCTTCCTTGCTTTTGTTGGCGCGGACATCCTTAGCTAAACTCTGCTTGAGGTCTGCTTTTTCGTCTTCGAAAGGACCGATGGGTTTCCGGTCAACAAGTTTAATGATGTGCCAGCCATAAGAAGTCAAAACTGGTTTTGAAAAGTCGTTGATGTTTTTTAATTCGGCAATACCATCAATAAATTCGGGAACCATGCGGTTTGAGCCAAACCAGGGCAATACACCTTTGTTTGCTGCTGAACTTTTATCATCAGAGAATTTCGAAACCAGCTCGTCCCAACTTCCGCCGCTAACCAAGGCCTGGTAAAGCGAATCGGCTTTTTGCCCGATTCTGGTCGAATCTGCTCCGGTCGAATTGGCCGGAATTTGCAGGAATAAATGAGCAACCTGTACCTTGCCCAATGCAGGGCGTTTGTTTGTTACCAAAATTAAATGATAGCCAAAATCGGTACGTACCGATTTTGAAACCTGGCCAACCGGAAGATTGTAAGAAGCTTCCTCGAAAGGATAAACCATATCAAAAACCGAGAAATAGCCGATGTCGCCACGGTTTCCTTTGCGGCCTGGCTGAAAGCCGCGTGCCGGCATGTCGCGTGC
>CAIYZW010001035.1 GCA_903930725.1 uncultured Bacteroidota bacterium | reverse complement strand
GTATCCGGGAATTATCTGAATCAGGAAGGTATCATCATTAATACCGGCTACAAGCGCTATACAGTGCAGTTCAACAGCGATACCAAGGTTTTCGACAGGTTGAAATTCGGGAACAGTCTCACCATGAACCACGACAAAAAAACCAGCGGAAACTACAATATCCGCAATACCATGTCGGCTTTACCAACACAATCCGTGTTACAACCCGATGGAAATTATTCAGGCCCGGTGCAGCAACCCATGTGGGACGGCGATCTTGTAAATCCGATTGGCCTTGCCAAAACGGTTAACAATTCCACTTTAGGCTACAATCTCATCGGATCAATTTATGGCGAATGGGAAATTATTGATCATCTTAAGATCAAATCTTCTGCCGGACTTCAGGCTAATTTTTGGAACTCACGCACCTGGGCACCCAGCTATCACTGGAATTCGAGTATTAACGAAAACTCATATCTGTACGAACAATACAATAAAAACCTGACCTGGGTTTGGGATAATACGGCTACCTACGAAAAAGTGATTGATAAGCACAATTTCACCGTGATGGCCGGCATCAGTGCACAGGAAAACAGGTACAACTACCTTAACGGTTCAAAGCAGTTGTTTGCAAGTAATCTTACCCAGCAAATGGATAATGGCACCATACTGCCAACAAACGGGGGAAGCACAAATTCATGGTCGTTGCTTTCGTACATCGGACGTGCCAATTACTCATACAACAACAAATATCTGGTAACAGCAACAATCCGCCGGGATGGTTCTTCTCGCTTTGGCGAAGGTAACAAATGGGGCGTATTTCCTTCGGGAAGTGTTGCCTGGCGTATTTCGGAAGAGGATTTTATGAAGGAACTGAGTTTCGTAAACTCTATGAAGATCCGCGCCGGATATGGAGTTACAGGAAACCAGGAAATTGGTAACTATTCATTTTCTTCGGCGCTTCAAACCATCAAATACAATTTTAACGGAAATATTACAAATGCAGTGGTTCCGCTTATGATGCCCAATCCTAATGTAAGATGGGAAGAACAGAGACAGGCCAACATCGGTGTTGATGCTTCGTTGTTTAATTCGAGGATAGATGTGATTGTGGATGCCTACATCAAAAATACCGACGAAATGCTTGTTCCAATGTCTGTGCCGGTTTCCACCGGATATTCAGATGTTTATGTTCCTTACCTCAATGCAGGTAAAATGGAAAATAAAGGTATCGAGTTTACGGTTGACTCAAGAAACCTGACCGGAGACTTCGGATGGAATACTTCATTTAACTTTTCATACAACCAGAATACCGTGAAAAGTATTAATGATACCGTTCCTATGACAAGCGGAAGCATTGGATTAAACTACAATCTGGCGCTTATTCAGGCAGGACATCCTGTGAATGAATTTTTCGGTTTTGTAACGGAAGGTATTTTTCAGAATCAGGCAGATGTTAGTAACCACGCTGTTCAGGTTCCCGGAGAAGATCCATACAACCGCACATCACCAGGGGATATCAGGTTCAAAGACATGAACAATGATGGTGTGATCAACGATCTGGACCGTGTATTCATTGGAAATCCAAACCCTTCGTTCCTGTTTGCAATGAACAATACATTCACGTATCGCGGATTTGACCTTGGCATATTCCTCCAGGGTGTTGCAGGAAATAAGATTCTGAATGCTAACCGTATCTGGAGCGAGGCAATGGCGATTTCCGAAAATCAGACTACCGGAACACTTGACCGCTGGACTGGCGAAGGCACAAGTAACGAGATGCCAAGAGCGATTTACAATGATCCGAACAAAAACACCCGTCCTTCGGATCGCTACGTCGAAGATGGCTCCTACCTGAGGATAAAGAACGTTACCTTGGGCTATACCTTACCTGTTACTTTGACTTCTAAAGCGCACATGTCGGCAGTAAGGATTTATGCTTCGGCAGTTAATCTGTTCACAATTACCAAATACTCCGGTTTCGACCCGGAAGTTGGAACCAGCGGTATTGATAACAACGTTTACCCGGTTACCACTACAGTGAGTTTTGGTGTTAATATTAGTTTATAACCTAAAAAACGATACACGTATGAAATACAGTTTATATTTTACGATAGTCCTCTCGGTGGTATTATTCTCATCGTGCAGCAAGGACTTTCTGGATAAATCGCCCGAATACTCGGTGAATACAGAGAACTTTTATCAAACCGAAGCTGATGCAATTGCAGCCATCAACGGAGCATATCAACCTTTACAGTGGCCAAAACTTTACAACATGCGTATGTGGACTTCCGATATTATGGCAGGAAACAGCATCGTTGGTGCCGGTGGCGGATCTGATGGTCAGGAAACACAGGATCAGGCAAATTTTGTAACAGCAACCGATAATCAGGGTGTTCTCGATCTCTGGCGTGGCCCATGGCCTGGAATCCTTCGATGCAATATTATCCTCGAAAAAGTACCTGGTATGAATATCGGCGAAACAATTAAAAGCAGGGTGCTTGGTGAAGCTTACTTTTTAAGGGCACACTATTATTTTATTCTT
>CAIYZW010001034.1 GCA_903930725.1 uncultured Bacteroidota bacterium | reverse complement strand
GACACTTAAACAAAACTGGCAGAATCCGGCAGCCAGCGATACAATTTACAGTTCGACAACCTATTTTAAAGGTTACGATTATTATCACGGCGGCATCAGATTGAATATTTTACCAAGCCTGAGTATTTACCAGGGCTATGGCCTGCTAAATGCATCGGCTCAGCAGAATATCAGGGATTTTGATACAACTTATAAACCCTTTAAAAGGGTTGCCCGCCAGGATGAATATTACGGAAATCTTGAGCTTTCGCTGAAAAAAGGGTTTAAAATTACCGGCGCTGCGCACTTTTTTTGGATCGGATACGACCGCCGCGATTATGATGCATCGGTTTATCCACCCTTGCTAGACACGGTTGCGGTTTCAGAAGATGATTATGTGCTTTCGGTTTCGGTTTTGAAAGAATTTTCTTTTGGAAGTCTCAATATCGGCTGCACTTATGGCCGATTGGACAATGATACCATCAGTCAGTTGGAGGCATCGTTTGCTTATTTTCCTTTCGGGAATATTAATTTTTACGGGGCTACCGGCATTGTAAATTTATGGGACAACGATGGTTACCGCACAATTTTTACCCAGGAAATTGGTGGCAGGATTTTTAAAAATATTTGGTTCGAAGGCAATGTCACCATAGGTCAGCTTCAGAATTATGCCGAGAAAAACGCCTTCGTAGTTTACAATGCACCCGAAGAAATTAACAATAAAATGGAGGCAGTTTTGATTTACGCCGCCCCGAAACATCTCGAAATTTCGCTGCGATATCGTTACCTGGAGCGGGAAAGCGGATCATTGGTTTATAAAAACTTTGACGATTTTGAAATCACAAAAACATCATATCCTTTTCATTCAATCATAGGAGGCATAAAATGGAAATTTTAAGAAAAATAAAACTGACAACCGGAGCTTTGGCTTTGTTCATCATCGTAGGGGCTAATCCGCTGGTTGCGCAGACTTTTGAGGCAACGCAACAGGCTTTTTCGAAAAGTTACGAATACGAAACTCAGGGTACCTATCAAAAGGGTATTGAGGAGTTGAAAAAAGTTTACCTGGCCGATTCGTACGAAATAAATCTGCGCCTGGGATGGCTCAGTTATCTTCAGGGACAGTTCACCGAATCGTCGGCATATTATCTGAAAGCAATGACTTTGAAGCCGTTTTCGATTGAAGCAAAATTTGGGTACGTTTACCCTTTGGGTGCTGCCGGCAACTGGGCAATGGTGAAAACCCAATATTTCGAAATCATCAAAATTGACCCGCAAAACACGCTGGCAAATTACCGTCTTGGACTGATTTTTTACAATACCGGCGATTTCCAGACGGCCTTAAAATACCTCGAAAAAGTAGTCAATCTTTATCCTTTCGATTACGATTCGATGATTTTGTACGCCTGGACAAACCTCAAACTCGGGAAACTTCGCGAGGCCGAAATCCTCTTCAAAAAGGTACTGCTCATAAAACCTACCGATGAATCGGCCAAAGAAGGGCTTGGTTTGGTGAAGTAATTGCCGGGTTAAAACCGATATTTCCAAACAAACGAAACCCGACAGGTTTTAATAATTGATGTGTTTTTCTGGCGACTGTTCTTACAATTCGCCTTCCCATTCGTTGTAAAACTGGTCAAGATAAATTTCCATAAAACGATGGCGCTCTTCGGCTATTCGTTTTCCGGCAGTAGTATTCATGAGGTCTTTAAGCAAAAGCAACTTTTCGTAAAAATGGTTGATGGTTGGCGAAATGCTCTTTTTATATTCCTCTTTGGTCAAAACCTGATTTGGCGGGATTCCGGGATCGTAAAGCTGACAGTTTTTAAATCCGCCGTAGTTAAAAGCCCGTGCAATGCCGATGGCGCCGATAGCATCCAGACGGTCGGCATCCTGAACCACGGCTAACTCTTTGGATCGAAAACCCGGATTTTCGAAACTGTTTTTAAACGAAATATTCCTGATAATTTTATCAACCTGCTCCAAAACGGGAAGTTCGACACCTTGTTTTTCTAAAAAATCCCTCGCCATTTTTGGCCCGATTTCTTCATCGCCATCATGAAATTTAGGGTCGGCAATGTCGTGCAGAAACGCGGCAAGTTCAACAGTAAAAAGATCTGCATTTTCTTCGGCAGCAATTTTCTGTGCCGATCTCCAAACACGGTAAATGTGCCACCAGTCGTGGCCACCTTCGGCGCCAGCCAGAGTTTGACGGACGAAATCGGAGGTTTTTTGGATAATTTCCTGTTGGAAATCTGATAGAATCATAGCCTGTGGTTATGTTAAAACCTGACAGGTTTTTTAAACCTGTCAGGTTTCTGACTAAATTTCAACAATTTACCGTATTTCGCTCCCATTTACAAAACCCTCTGGTGGCGACATAAAACCAAGGGTGCCATCGGAATTTTCGGCCATCAGAATCATGCCTTGTGATTCGATTCCTTTTAACTGTTTTGGGGCAAGGTTTACGAGTATCGAAACCTTTTTCCCGATAATGGCTTCCGGCTCAAAATATTCGGCAATGCCCGAAACAACGGTTCTTTTATCAATTCCTGTATCAATTTTTAACTTCAGAAGCTTTTTGGTTTTGGCTACTTTTTCGGCTTCGATGATGGTTCCTACACGAATATCCAGCTTAGCAAAATCATCAAACTCAATATTTTCGCGCGAAGGTTTTGCCTTGAAAGTGCTGGCAGCATTACTAATTTTGGTGTCCAAAAGTTTCTGTACCTGCGCTGCAATCGTCTCGTCCTCAATTTTCTCAAACAAATACTCGGGGTTTCTGAGTAAAACGCCTGGTTTTAAAATTTCAGCATTTCCGGCATCTTTCCATTTCAGGGTTTCGAGATTCAGCAAATCAGCAAGCCGCTGGGCAGTAAAAGGCAGGAAGGGTTCAGCCACAATACTCAGATTGGCGCAGATTTGAAGCGAAATATTCAGTACGGTTTTCACCCTTTCTACATCTGTTTTAATAATTTTCCAGGGCTCATTGTCGGTGAGATATTTGTTGCCGAGGCGCGCCAGGTTCATCATTTCGGCAAGTGCTTCGCGGAAGCGGAACAAATCGAGACTATGGCTGATTTTTGCAGGGAATTGTCCGATTTCGTCAATGACCTTTTTATCTTCTTCGGTAAGGCCGGTTATTTCAGGCACTTTTCCTTCAAAATATTTTTGGGTCAAAACCAATGCGCGGTTCACAAAATTCCCGAAAATAGCGAGCAATTCGTTGTTATTTTTACTCTGGAAATCTTTCCAGGTAAAATCGTTGTCCTTTGTTTCCGGGGCATTTGAAGTGAGCACGTAACGCAGCACATCCTGCTTTCCAGGGAATTCTTCGAGATATTCGTGAAGCCAGATGGCCCAGTTGCGGCTTGTCGAAATTTTATCGTTTTCGAGATTCAAAAACTCAAAAGCAGGCACATTTTCGGGCAGGATGTAGCTTCCTTCGGCTTTGAGCATGGCCGGAAAAATGATGCAATGGAAAACAATGTTGTCTTTGCCGATAAAATGGAGGAGCCGGGTTTCGGGGTCTTTCCACCAGGTTTCCCAGTTGGCGCCGGTCTGTTCGGCCCATTCGCGGGTTGCCGAAATGTAACCGATGGGTGCATCAAACCAAACATAAAGCACTTTTCCGTCGGTGTCAGGGAGCGGAACTTTTACGCCCCAGTCGAGGTCGCGGGTAACGGCGCGTGGCTGCAAACCATGGTCAATCCACGATTTTACCTGGCCGTAAACGTTGGGTTTCCAGTCGTCTTTGTGGCCTTCGATAATCCATTCTTTAAGCCAGTTTTCGTATTTATCCAAAGGCAAAAACCAGTGTTTGGTTTCCTTTAAAACAGGCACATTTCCGCTGCGCGCCGATTTCGGGTTGATGAGGTCGGTGGCGTTGAGCGTGGTTCCGCAGTTTTCGCACTGGTCGCCATAAGCCCGCTCATTGCTGCAATGCGGGCAAGTTCCGGTGATGTATCGGTCGGCCAGAAACTGGTTATTTTCTTCATCAAAATATTGCTCGGAAGTTTTCTCGATAAAATCACCCTGATCGAACATCTTCTTAAAAAACTCAGAG
>CAIYZW010001033.1 GCA_903930725.1 uncultured Bacteroidota bacterium | reverse complement strand
GTACTTTTCTTACGACAACAAAATTGTAAGGTACTTTGCCTTCGCAACTGTTTTGTGGGCAATTGTTGCTTTACTTGTTGGGGTGATTATTGCACTTCAACTCTCGTTTCCCTTTTTAAATCTAAATTGGGAATTTATTTCATTCGGGAGGTTGCGGCCTCTTCACACCAATGCAGCAATTTTTGCATTTGTTGGAAATGCAATTTTCTGCGGGATTTATTATTCTCTGCAACGGCTTTTAAAAGCCAGGATGTTCAACGACAAGTTGAGCTGGATACATTTTTGGGGCTGGCAGCTGATTATCGTTGCAGCGGCACTTACGTTGGTTCTGGGCATTACTACCTCAAAAGAGTATGCCGAACTCGAATGGCCTATTGACATTGCGATTACATTAATCTGGGTGGTTTTTGGCTGGAACATGATCGGGACTATTATTAAACGACGTGTTAAACACATGTACGTGGCTATCTGGTTTTACATTGCTACCTTTATTACTGTTGCTGTGCTTCATGTTGTTAATTCCTTCGAAATCCCTGTTTCGATGTGGAAAAGTTACTCGATGTTTGCCGGTGTTCAGGATGCACTCGTACAATGGTGGTACGGACATAATGCAGTGGCATTTTTCCTTACAACACCTTATCTGGGATTGATGTACTACTTTCTGCCAAAAGCAGCAAACAGACCGGTTTACTCGTATCGGCTTTCGATGTTGCACTTCTGGGCTTTGATTTTTATCTATATCTGGGCTGGCCCTCACCATTTATTATATCAGTCGTTGCCGGATTGGGCACAGACTTTAGGTGTAGTCTTTTCGGTGATGTTGATTGCCCCGTCATGGGGAGGTATGGTTAATGGTTTGCTTACGCTGAGAGGTGTTTGGGATAAAGTCCGTGATTCGGCCATGTTGAAATTTATGGTCGTGGCGATTACCGCTTACGGGATGTCGACCTTTGAAGGGCCGATGCTTTCGCTGAAAAACGTTAACGCCATCAGCCATTTTACCGACTGGACCATTGCCCACGTTCATATTGGCGTACTTGCCTGGAATGGATTTTTTACGTTTGCGATGTTTTATTATCTCATCCCAAAAATGTACAATACAAAACTGTATTCCGAAAAACTGGCTAATATCCATTTTTGGCTTGGTACAATGGGAATTTTGTTTTATGCAATACCACTTTATTGGGCTGGAATTACCCAAAGTTTGATGTGGAAAGAATTTACTGCCGACGGCTACCTTGCTTATCCTAATTTCCTGGAAACCGTTACACAGATTATCCCGATGTATCATACCCGTATTTTGGCCGGGTTGCTCTACTTTTCAGGTGCAGTTTTGATGGTGGTTAATCTCTGGAAAACCGTTTCTATTGGAAAATGTATTGATAATGAAGAAACTTCAGCCCCTCCTTTGGCTAAGCTTGAGCCTAAACGCATTTTTGGTGAAACTGTTCATTCATGGCTGGAAAGAAAACCGGTAATTTTTACAATTTTAGCTTTGGTTGCTATCCTCATTGGTGGCCTTGTTGAGATTATCCCAATGATGGTGGTAAAGTCAAATATCCCAACCATCGAAACTGTTCAACCATACACGCCGCTTGAACTACAAGGTCGGGATGTTTACATTTCGGAAGGTTGCGTTGAGTGTCATTCCCAGATGGTAAGACCTTTCCGTTCCGAAACCGAACGTTACGGCGAATATTCAAAAGCCGGCGAGTTTGTTTACGATCATCCTTTCCTCTGGGGTTCACGAAGGTTGGGACCGGATTTGGCACGTGCCGGAGTACCTGGTGGCAAAGTAAATAAACCTGTAGCATGGCATTACAACCATTTTGTGAATCCACAAGGCATGAACGCACAATCTATTATGCCGGCTTATCCATGGCT
>CAIYZW010001032.1 GCA_903930725.1 uncultured Bacteroidota bacterium | reverse complement strand
GTGTAATCAAATTTTTCGGGTACGATAATTTCTACTTCGGTTCCTTGTGGCTCTTTGTCGTTAATGGAAAAAATTATCTGTTCGTTGTTTTGTTGATTTAAAAGCCGGATGGTTTGAAGCAGGACTTTAAGCCCGGTACCTGTTCCGGTAGTTCTGCCCTGCGAATTTTTCCGGCCAATTCCGTTGTCTTCAATTTTTAAAACAACCGATTGATTGGATTTTTCGATGGAAACAGTAAGTCTTTTCTCACCTTCAAGCGGCAACAAACCGTGTTTGATGGCATTTTCGACTGGTATTTGGAGCATCATCGAAGGGATTTTTGTATTCAGATCCACGGCTTCGGAAACAAGAAAGTCGGCTTTAAAGGTGTCGGGAAGCCGGCTACTCTGCAGGCTGATGTATGCTTTCACCATTTCAAGTTCACGGGCTATCGTGATGGCCGTATGCTCCGTATTTTCTAGACTTGCACGCAGCAAAAATGCAGCCTGCCCGAGTTTCTCCTTCACTTTTGAAGTGTCGCTGGCCTCATCCGAAACCGAATTTAAAAGATTGAAAAACAGATGCGGTGACAGGCGGTTGTTGATGTTTTGCATTTTAAGCCGCGTAATTTCGATAACATGGTTTTGGTATTCGATGGCTTTTTGTTTCGCTTTGTTTTTCATGAACAAAAAGCTGGCTGCAATTATCAAAATCAGCAGCAGCAAAATCACGACAATTATGATCGTGAGCCGGTTAGCCAAAGCCGACTTTTGCAGGATTACCTCTTCCTGTAATGATTTTTGGCGTTCGAGGCGGTCAATTTCGACCTGCTTTTTTTCAGCATTCCAGCGAATTTCGGCATTAACGAGCGCATCTGCCCGTTGTTTCTGGTTCAGGCTATCCGAAATTTCCATCTTAATAATCGAATATTTCAGGGCTTCCTCCGGGTTTTTGAGTTCCGAATAAATATCCTTCAAATAGCCCGCCGATTCGCGCTGTCCAGGCAAATTATTGTTGCTGACCGCCAAATTGTAGGCTTTTTTGCCATAAAACATGGAGGTGTTCAGATCAGAATTTTGCCGGGGCGATTGAACCTTTGCATTGAGCGATTTTGTGTAATAAAGTGAAGCCAGCAACGCCCAGGTGTTGTAAAGCCCAAGTTTATCGTCGAGTTGTGTTTTAATTTCTTCGGCTTTGGTGTAATATTTTTCGGCTTTGGCAAAGTCTTTACGGGTAAAATACGTTTTGCCAATATTCAGGTCAACATTAGCGAGGTAATTTACGGCTTGATTCTTTTCATAAATTTCCGCAGCTTTTTCAAAATAGTACAAAGTACTGTCCTGCTGGTTTAGTTCATTATAAATACTGGCGATATTCCCGTAACCGCCGGCAATTCCCATTTCGTACCCGATTTCGATATTCGTTTGTAACGATTTCCTGTAATAATCAAGTGCCATAATAAAATGATCCTGAAGGTAATGGATATGCCCGATTGATGCGTTGGATGCCGCAATTCCCTTCGAATCGCCCAGCTCGATTTTAATATTGACGCTCCTGATAAAATATGCAAGCGCTTTTTCGTAGTCGCCGATTTGTGAATGACATTCGCCCAGATTCTGGCAGGCTTTGGCCAGTCCTGCTTTGTCGTTAAGTTCAGTTGAGAGATTGTAATTCAGCATATTAAATTCGATGGCCTTTTCGATATCTCCTCTTTCGAACCAAATATTGGCAAGGTTTTGATAACACAGCACCAGACCGTCTTTGCCATCAATGGTTTCATAAACTTCAGCGGATTTGGCCAGGTAGTTTTCGGCAGTTTCATATTCGCCTTTGTAAATGTTCAAAAGCCCGATATTGAGCAGACTGGCTGCCAGAAGGTCCTCATCATTGGATTCTTCGGCAAGTTTCATCGGAATTTTAAAAAGTGAGTCAGCTTTGGCAGCATTTCCAAAAATAAACTCCACAGAGCCCATATTTGTTAAAATTTTGCCTTCGGTTTTGCGATCGCCGGTTGTCCGGATAATTCGCAATGCCTCGATGTTGCAATCCTGGCTTTTTTCGTATTCCGCCTGGCGATAGTAAATCCCGCCTTTGCTCATCAAAGCCTGAGCTTCGAGTTCGCGGCTTTTTAGGTGGCGGGCTTTAAGCAATGCCAGCGAGTCAAGTTTCCAGGCTTCGGCATAATTTCCTTTGGCAACTTCAACAGAAGCCCGCCCAAGCATGAGTTTAACCCTGAAAAGTTCCTTGTCGCCGGATGATTTTAGGTTAGAAGTAAGCTTTTCGGCTTCAGTAAAATAATACAAGGCCGAATCGGGGAATGAACCTTTAATTTCGTTGGCAATTTCGATGAAGAGGTCAATTTGTTGGGCAGGAAGGGATGTTGCGCTGAGTTCGCCCTTTAGTTTTTTTACTTTGTAAGATTCGCCGGCGGCTGTGGCCGAAATCAAAATCAACAGGAACAAAAACAGGTTGCTTTTTAGTTTCATAATTGACTAAACGAGTTTTTTTGATGCACAAAAATATCAGTTTGTTTTTAACAGGCCAATTAATTTAGATGCTTTTGATGAGATTTTACAAAAACTTTACATCTGATTTGGCAAAATCTACCGAACGCTTTCATAAAGGTTTAATAATTGGCTTCTTATATCTTAAAGTTGAACAATTTTATAAAAAAACGATTGGAAAAACAAGGGTTTGAGCTTAAGGTAAGTTTTGGCGGACTGAATGTTTTGAGGCCATACTCATTTTCATTTCCTACTTTTGCCAATCGTAATTTAATATATCAACCGTCATGATCCATTTCTTTAGTAAGAACGACCTGTTTTTTGTGGCCGAAACTTCTGGTCAGCTTTCGCAAAACGACATCGAAAAACTAATCTGGCTTTTTGGTGAAGCACAAATCCTAACCCAAAAAAGTTTAGATGGTTTTTTTATCGGACCACGAAAAGAGATGATTACACCCTGGAGCACAAATGCCGTCGAAATCACACAAAACATGGGCATTACGGGCATTAAACGAATCGAGCAGTTTTTTCTGACCAAAGATGAAAATACGGTTTTCGATCCCATGCTTTCGGCGCTTTACAAGGGCTTGGACGATCAGATTTTTACAATCCTCAAAACCGCCGATCCAATAAATTTTATCGAAAATATTACGGCTTACAACCAAAAGGAAGGCCTTGCATTAAGTGCTGAGGAAGTTGAATACCTCGAAAATCTGAGTAAACGACTTGGCCGCCAACTCACCGATGGCGAAGTTTACGGTTTTGCACAGGTCAACTCCGAGCATTGCAGGCACAAGATTTTTAATGGCACTTTCGTGATTGATGGAAACGAAATGCCCGGGAGCCTGTTTTCGCTCATCAAAAAAACTTCAAAGGAAAATCACAACAAAATTGTTTCGGCTTACAGCGATAATGTGGCTTTTATCGAAGGCCCGGCAGCAGAGCAGTTTGCCCCCGAAAGGCAGGATACGTCCGGCTTTTTCCAGATCAGCGATTTTCATTCGATCATTTCGCTAAAAGCAGAAACCCATAATTTCCCAACCACCGTTGAGCCTTTTAACGGGGCAGCAACCGGCTCTGGTGGTGAAATCCGCGACCGGATGGCTGGCGGAACGGGCAGTATTCCACTGGCAGGAACGGCAGTTTACATGACTTCGTACCCGCGGTTTGATGCCTCCCGAAAGTGGGAGCAGCAAATCAGCGAGCGTCCCTGGCTTTATCAGACACCCCTCGATATTCTCATCAAGGCATCAAACGGGGCCAGCGATTTTGGAAATAAATTTGGCCAGCCGCTCATTTGCGGAAGCTTGCTTACATTTGAATATTTTGGAAACCAACAGCATTTAGGCTTCGATAAAGTGATTATGATGGCCGGCGGCGTTGGCTTCGGGAAGAAGTCGGGCAGCCATAAAGGCCATCCCGAAAAGGGTGACCAGGTGGTTGTGATGGGCGGCGATAATTACAGGATTGGCATGGGCGGAGGCGCGGTTTCGTCGGTTGCAACCGGCCAGTTGACCAACAAAATTGAGCTTAACGCCGTGCAGCGCTCCAATCCCGAAATGCAAAAACGGGTTTTTAACGCCATCCGTGCAATGGTCGAAGCCAGCGAAAATCCCATCGTCACCATCCACGACCATGGCGCTGGCGGGCATTTGAATTGCCTTTCGGAATTGGTGGAAGAAACCGGCGCGGTCATCAAAATGGAGAATCTG
>CAIYZW010001031.1 GCA_903930725.1 uncultured Bacteroidota bacterium | reverse complement strand
CCTGAATTTCTCCTCACTTTTGCGCAGCTCCTCTTCGATCTTTTTTCGACTGGCAATCTGTGTTTTTAAAAGGAAATTGTTGTACGACTTTTCGGAGATTTCGTTTGCGAAAGCCGATAACATTTTTCCGATTTTCTTAAACTGATCCAAAGCCATTATAGGAACTTCGCCAAAAGCCGTTAAAAATTCATTCCGGTTGATGCCAATTTCATCGGCATAATGCAGCAGTTGTGGTTCATCCAATAATTCGTCACGAACCTGCCCGATTATCCAATTGGCAATGTGCCGGCCTCCAACCGAAATCCGAGTGCCGGAATGCCACAAACTCCCACCGAAACCAGGATTTATAACCGGATCGAAAGAATCGAAGTGGCCAATCTTTGCGTAGGACTGATAACAGCTTTGGCGACCGCTTTCGGTGGTTAAAATCAAGTTATTGAACAGCCTGTAAAAGTTGCTGGGTTTGGTTATTGGAATGCCATCCGTATCGGTGATTATTGAAGCCACACTGGTTGCATCCGAAAACAAATCCTGCATTCGCTGGATTTCGATATGATCGAAGATGTCGGCAAAACCAATTTCGCCGGCGGGATCTTCGTATTGTCGGTTTGTAATCATGCTTTCCATAATTGATATTGCTAATTGCTTTACAAATTGTCCGCTAAATTAAAATAAAACGAACTCACTTTTTGGTTTCCACCTGATTAAATAACCCGAAAACATTTTTATTTTTTACCACGGAGACACGGAGAGCATTGAGATTTACTGAGAATTTCTTAGTGTTTCTCTGTGTTCTCCGTGCCTCCGCGGTTATTTTTTCCGATGTGTTTATTTTTCTAACCGTGTTTTTTTTAACCACTAAGGCACTAAGGGCACTTAGTTTCACTAAGTTTTTCTTAGTGTTTCTCTGTGTTCTCCGTGCCTCCGTGGTTATTGTTCAAGCCGTGGTGAATTTTACAGCTGTGGTTCTTTTAAGCTTTCGGGCTGCCGGGTAAGGCAAAAGTAAAGGTGCTTCCTATCCCTTCTTCGCTTTCGACCCATATTTTGCCATTGTGTTTTTCGATGAATTCCTTACAGAGAATCAATCCCAGGCCAGTTCCTTTTTCGTTTTGCGTACCCGAAGTCGAGTAATTCTCATCAATCCGGAAAAGTTTATTAATCATAGTTTTTGATATTCCAACACCCGTATCGCTTATCGAAACGGTGATCATGTCCTGATTCTCCTCAGCCGAAATTCTAATCTTACCGCCGGGGTGGGTAAATTTGATGGCATTCGAAATCAGGTTACGCATCACGGTACTTAACATGGGCTGATCGGCATAAACCTTAATATTTGGTGGCAAATCGGCGGTAATGGTAATTATTTTCTGCCCGGCAATGTTGTCGAATAATGGTGTAATACCATTCATAAAATCATCCAGATCAAAATGTCCGGGATTAAATTCTATTCGGCCGGTCTGTGCCCGCGACCATTCCATCAGGTTCATTAGTAAATCGAGCGCCCGCTGCGATGATTGCAGAATTATTTCGGCATATTTATCCACATCCTCAAAGTCGTTTGCCTTTACCTGTTCGACTAAAAATTCGCTGTAGCCCATAATTGCGTTAAAAGGGCTTTTCAGGTCGTGGGCAATGATTGAGAAGAACTTATCCTTTTGGATGTTGAGTGCCCTTAATTCGGACTCGCTCTTTTTTAGTAATTCTTCAGCTCGTTTGCGCTGGGTAATATCCTGAATTACCGATGAAAAATAGGCAATTGATCCATCGGGATTATGCACCATTCCTGTCGAAATGGAAACATCAATCAGTGAACCATCTTTACAGATATACTTTTTCTCGATATTTTGGGGTGTGGCTCCGGCCAAAACGGTATTGTAAGCAGCTCGTTCCTGCTCCAGATCAACTATCGGCGTAATTTCACGCCAGGTCATGTTACTAAGCTCCTCCCTCGAATAGCCAAGCATTTCGCATAGTTTATTATTAAAATACAACCATTTACCTTCGGTAGAAGTGATGGCAACACCAACAATTGACGAATTGAAAAATCCACGGTATTTCTCCTCGCTTTCCTTCAATTCGGCAGTACGGGCTTCGACCTGAATTCCGAGATTTTCGTTTCGCCGGGAAAGCAGAACGGTGAGAAATGTAAAAAGAAAAGTTATAAGCAATCCAACAGCGACAGCAATCCAGCCGGCAAACACCGGAATAGCTGAATAGGAATCCGGGGCAGGATAAATCAATGCGGCATAGGTCTTATCGAAAACGAAAATGGGATAAATTACTGTCTGTACTTTCCGGTTATTGCCTCCAAAGTTGTAATCGTTTTCATTATGATAAGACTGATTTTCGTTGTGCGTACACGCAATCAACTGAGGAGGACTGTCTGTTGAAAGCTGGTAAAAATCAACGATTGCTTGTGGTGTTCCTGAATTGTCGGACGAGATAGCTCTTTTCAAAAACGCATCAGGATTGACCATGGCAACAACTAATCCTTTGAATGTACTGTCAATTGGGTCGTTTGTAAAAACGGGCTGAAAAACCAATATCCGTTTAGTTTTACTTTTATCCAATGGTAAAACAATGGGTTCGGTGGCCGCTGGCATGCCTGTATTTATTGCTTTTTCGATGGTTTTACTGATCACCGGATCGGAGGCAAAATCAAAGCCCGGCAAAGGGATATTACCGTCAGAAGGTTCAAAATACCACAATGGGTAATATCGGCTTCGTCCCGATACAGCAATTTTATTTCCATCCAAATCGGGCTGCCAAATGGAAAAATCATTCATTCCTTCTTCCCTGGCCTGCAGCTCTGTTTTTTCTTTTTCATCGGCAGTTACCGGAATTATCCAGCCAATGCTTGTTTGCCTTCCGCTTATTCTGAACATGGGCGAGAGCAATTCATGAAAAGCCTCTCTGCTGATGACCTTTGGGCCATTGAAATACCTGACAAGGGCGGTTACCTGAAAATCGCGAAGGTTCATAAATGCTTTGGACAAACTCCTGGCTTTGGGGTCGGAAACCTCTGAAAATACTGCGTTTCTGCTTTTGTTTCCATTCTGATGCAAAACCAGTGCGATGAGAAGTGTAAATGTAAGGCCGAAAATTGCTACGTTAAAACCTTCGATATTAACCCTGAATTTTTTGGGCAGTTTTGATGCTATCGAATGAAGCAAACCGGCCAAAATAAACACCAGGGCCAACAGAGCAGTGCACAGGTAAACAAAAATGTTATGGCGGGAAATTACAGCCTGAACCTCCGAAAAATTTATGTCCATCCCAACAACCAAAAGCACCTTACCACTGGCCGGTTCAAAAACAGGAGCAAATCCCGACAGGAAGGTGCCATATTCGTCGGTATAGGGGCCGTTGGTTATTGTAAATCCTTTTGTAAAAATATGCTTTAATAATGGGTTTGGTTGTTGATAAATGGTGCCGGGTGGTGAGGCGTAACGTTCATTTTCCTGGATGCTTTCCGGTCCAAAAATGATTGTACTGTCGCGCAAAATCATTGTGTAAATGCTGATGTCCTTCGTTCCGAAAATCGGAATAATTGCATTTTTGTATGCCCTCATTTGGTTGCATATTCCGGCAAATTCGGGTTTATGTTTATCGGAAAGCGTAAAATCAAGTGACTTTATGTGCTCCTTGTTTATGGTGTGGGTAATAGCTTCAACCTGAATTTTTAGCTGCTCGCGTATTTCGTCTTCTTTTAGTTTCCCCTGCCAGTTTATAGTAATTAAACCGAGTACGTAGAGGCAAAGCAATGCTGTAAAAGCAAACCAGGTAATATGTCCGGGAAACTTTTTCGATATATAAATGAGGAATATTAACATCAGGACGAATAATCCCGTAAAAATTCCAAACATAAAATCCATCTGAATTGCCATGTTCATTTTTTTGAAAGCTATGACGCGAAATTATTGTTCTTTTTTTAAAAGTGGAGAAATATCTTGAAGAAGTTTTACCTCGGAGGTATGAAGAAGTTTTACAACGGAGACACAGAGAACACAGAGATTCACTAAGTTTTTCTCAGTGTTCCTTTGTGTTCTCAGTGTCTTAGTGGTTTTTTTT
>CAIYZW010001030.1 GCA_903930725.1 uncultured Bacteroidota bacterium | reverse complement strand
TGTTATTTACCCGGACTATTCGTGCCCTGGATTGTTCCCCACAAAGAAAAAGATTGATAACACATTAGTTATCAATCTTTTTAATGATTTTGTGCGGATGAAGGGAATCGAACCCACACGCCTTCCGGCACCAGATCCTAAGTCTGGCGCGTCTACCAATTTCGCCACATCCGCATATTTTATGAACTGATCGTTAAAACAAAAAATCATAAGATTTTAAATTTTAGCAACTCATTTGACGTTAGAGACTAACGATTTTTGAGGGCGCAAAGATAGATCATTTTTGAAATTTCCTGATTGAAATTGTTGTTTTAGTTTATTTTTGAAATTATTTTTATTTATGGGATACCACGAAGATTTTGTTTACCTCAAAAACCACTTCAATCTGGAGGAGGAGAAGACAATGCTTTACGACAACACTGTCGGACTTTATAACCTTCCTTTCGAGTCAGCAAATTACGCGATTCTTCCTGGTGAAGATCTTTATGATGACAATAGCAAAATTTTCCCACGCACCCCGGATTATCAAAATGCCATTTCTCCGGAAATAAATGAATTACTCAACCTTGCCGATTCAAAAGTTTTTGAGAATAAGTTTTTCAATTATTCCGTCTTTAAGCCGCAGAATTCGGATAAATCAAAAAAAATTATCATTCTCATGCATGGTCTGAATGAGAAAAACTGGTTTAAGTACCTCACCTGGGCAAAGCGCATGATGGAACTTACTGGCAGTACGATAGTTCTTTTTCCGATTGCTTTCCATATGAACCGCGCACCTGCCGATTGGTCTGATTTCAGGATGATGAATGATTTGAAATTTATCCGGGAAGGGCTTTTTTCTGCCGTGGTTGGTTCATCATTTGCAAATGTTGCAGTTAGTACAAGGTTGCACATTTTACCACAACGTTTTTTTTGGTCAGGATTACAGACCTTTTATGATATTTTGCAGTTAATCAATCAAATACGTTCAGGAAACCATCCATTAATTGACGAAAAGGCAACCGTTGATTTTTTTGCCTATTCCATCGGGGCATTTCTGGCACAGGTGCTCCGGCTTGCAAATCCGGGCGGCATGCTCGACAAATCGAAAATGTTTCTCTTCTGCGGTGGTCCGGTGTTTAACAGGATGTCGCCTGTCAGGAAATCTATTCTCGACAGCGAGGCCAACATTGCGTTGTATTCTTTTTTTATCGAACATCTCGAAAACTATATTAAAACCGATAAACGGCTGGCTCATTATTTTAGCACCGTACATTCCGAAGGCCTGGTTTTTAAGGCGATGCTCGATTATAACAAGATGATTGAATTTCGGGAAGAAAAGCTTCGGGAGATTAGTAGTTTTATTTCGGCAATTGCCTTAAAAAAGGACAAGGTTGTTCCCTCTTACGAAGTTTTGAACACATTAAAAGGCGCTGATCGCGATATCCCGATTGATGTTAAAGTTATGGATTTGCCATTTAATTACACGCACGAAAATCCATTTCCTTTGGATTCGAAGATTCAAAATGCGGTAAATGAGAGCTTTAATGAGATATTTAAAATTGCTTCCGATTTTTTAAAATAGCGGAGGCTTTCTTCAACCGGTTTTTATTCCTTCTTAGCTACTAGTCTTTTTGTTCGTTCACGGTTAAGATTTACGATGGCAAAAATCATGACGACCGCGCTAATCCACTGAATGAGCGTTAATTGTGCATTATTAAAAAAGTAATCGAAAACAATGGCTGAGATCGGGAAAAATAATTCGCAAACCGCAGCAACATTGGCCTTAACGCGGGTTAACCCGAAATAATACAGGAAAATTGCTCCCGAACCTGTCGTTAAGGCAATGATTATAAAAATCAACCAGTTCAGTGAGGTGGTAACATAAATCTGTGAAATGCTCCCGGAAATCAGCACATAAATCAGGAGAATCAGACTTGTAACGCCATACCGGTAAAAGGTTGCAGTTTTAAAACTGTATTTTAACAGGATTTTCTTGCTGAAAACCGTCGAGCTGCCGAACGAAAAGGATGCCAGCAAAGCAAAAAGAGCGGCATAAATTGTGTTTTTGTTGGTTTCGATGCTTGGCAGGTGTAGGCCAAATGTCAGGAAATAACCACCTATTATGGCCATTGAGGCCCACAAAAGATAATTCTTACCTAATTTTTCTTTTAAAAGAATAAAAGCGAGTATAATCCCAAAAACAGGTTGGAGCTTTTGCAATAATACTACGATGGTAAGATGTTGAAAATTAACCAGGAAGAGTGCTTTAACGATAGCCATCGTACCAATGGCTCCACCAAAAAGTGCGATTAGCCCGATGAAAATAATATCGCTGCCAGTAAAGGATTTTAAGTAACGATATTCGCGGTAAAGCAAAATGTTCATCACCAGAAATGGAATGGTATGAAGCATGAAAACTACATAAGCCACATCGAGGTTGTAAAGACGCGGAGTAAGAACAATTCCGTCGAAACCCCAGAAAATTGCCGAAATGCTAACTGCAATTGCACCCAGCAAAATTGTTTTTTTTTCGGTCATCCGATTTTTTTTATGAGGTGCAAAAATAGCCAGAATATCGGTTTTTCAGACGAAATTATCTTTCTGGCCTGGCATTTTGGAGATCAATAAAGAAACGGGCCGCGATGCCGGCCCAGATGTAAGTCTGATTCCAGCCAGCCTGCAGGTCGTCGGCACTATAAAATTCCCAGAAAACATGATCTTTTTTTAAATGATAAGCTATGTTTAGCATCACCCGGTCCGACAGTTCTTCGGCTTCGGCATAATAGCCATAATCCAGAAGCCCACGGAAAATCAGGTAGTTCCACTGGACCCAAACCGGCCCGTTCCAGTAGCCGATAGGGTTGTAATAATCGTCTTTTGCTGATAGGGTGGGAACGCCGTAATTTCGCCAGAATTCGTCAGGATTGGTGAGGCTTTTCATCAGAATTTTGGTTTTTATTGTATCCGGTACATCGGCCCAAAGTGGTAAAAAACCAATTATCTCTTTGATTTTCAAATCATCAGAATCTTTAAAAGTAAACGAATCGTTTTCCTTTTTTACATTGAAATAAAAACCCGACCGTTCATCCCAAAGTTTTCGATTAATAAGCGAAATCCTTTTGTTTGCATCTTCATTCCATTTTGAGGATTCATTATTTAAACCAAGTTCTTTTGCCATGTAAGCCAACGATTTAGCTTCACTTACAAGCATGGCGTTAAGGTCGGGGCCTTCAAAGTTTGAGGGCCAGCCTACTTTATCCCAAACAGCAACCCGGGCATCGCGAACACTTTCGAGAACCGCATCAGCGCCCCATTCGCAAAGACCATCTTTATCGCTATCACGATTCGAAACATAATAATTGTAAAATTTCTCCCCTGAATTGTAGGCTTCATTCAGGAATTTTTTGTCACGGCTCACTTTGTAAATCTCCAGGTTTTGCCAGTTGTACCACGGAGCCGAACTTGTAAGTTGCCCGTTTGTTTCGATTTGTTCGTCGAGATAAGGCCCTGTGCGGTAATTGATGTACCCCGACGGCTGCTGGCGTTTCATATAAACCCGCTGCGAATTCATGGCACTCTGAGGGTCCATAAAAACATAAGCCAGCATTACCAGGCTTTCGTGAAATACCTGGCCACCATAACCCCAGCCCCATTTTGGCTCTCGCGAAAAAACATAATAGTTATCTTGGCATGCACCTTCTGGCGGCATCATACATTGCCTGATGAGGCTGAAAGAATTCCAGTAAATGGCTTCGTGGTCTTTGTTTGCGAATTTTAATTTTGGAATTTTATCGAAGAGATTTTCGTCGGATTTTACCTGTTCTTCGAGGTTTGTTTTGAATAAATTCCTGCTTGCGGCAACTAACTTTTCGATTGGAATATCCTCCTTTCCAATCGAACGAATCATCCTGAAAGTCTTTGTCTCGCCGGGATTTAGGAAAATCATTTTTATAAAAACAAAAAAATGAGCATTGTCCGAAACCCTGTTGTTAAGTTTAAGATTTGTAATTTCTGTTTTTTCAGGAAACCGAACGTAACTACCGTAGCTTTCAGGTTCAAAATCAACAGCTAAGATGGATTTTAGATTTTCTTCGTACGGAATGTTGTGTTCAATCATCCAGCTGTCGCGTTTCTTATGAAGCGTGCCGGAAAAGGTATTTCCGAAGATTTCAGGATTTTCGGTTTTTCCATCAAAACTAAAATAGGGTAAAATAGAAACCGTGGAAATTTGGTGGCTTTCGTTGATAATTTTATATTCGACAATCGCGCTGGCTGAACTGTAAACATCAAAAAATGCCTCCACCCGTAAATCGCTGAAAGGATAAAAAAACATTTTCACCAGATCGGGATATGAAGTTGTAACGACCGGTTCCTTGTAATATCCGGCAAGGGTGGAGCACAATTTCCCTGACGACAAAAATGCCGAACCAAAATTGCCGCCATCCTTCGAAATGAATTCGACATTTCGATTTTCATCGTACCACATCAGCCGGTATGCCTGATCAATGGTGTATTCGGAGCGTCTGATAGGTGCTGCGTAAGTTGTAAATAATGCATCATCCTTGGTGGCCTGAAGGTTTGAAAGATATTGGCCGAATGATTTTTCGAATTGAAATAAATGAAAAACCAGGATAATTATTGGCAAAATTGCCGGTTTGCTTGGAAATCTCACAGCGTTAAAGTTTTTTGATATTCAAATTAATCACGACAAAAATAGATTGTTTTTTAGTGTCAGACAGATGAATTTTTACATCCAATATCTATGAAAATTGCCAGCTTTTATTCAAAATAGGATTTGGAACATTTCACTAAAACATCCTGTAAAGTAATGATTTTGACGATCAGCAAATAATTGGGTTATTAAATTAGTGTAAAGATTTTGATGTCATAAAACAATTATATGCAAATTTGGTTATCTTTGAGCGTTTACAAATAATAGCCTTTTGAGTTTTATGAAAACAGATCCTAAAGATGAAAGAAATCCGGTTGAAATTTTTGCAGGTACAGCCTGGGAAGCCGGAATGTTGAAAAGTATGCTCGAAGACAATGAAATTGAAGCATTTTTGGGAGATGAAATTTGGGGGACATTTGCGCCGTGGAACACTGCACCAGGTGGGGCAGGAGCGGTGAGGGTTTTTGTGCCACAAGTTGATTTTGAGAGCGCTAAAATTATCGTTGACCACTATTACGACAACCTTGATGATAGTTTTGCTGAAGAAAGAGATTAAAGCCTTTTACTTTTTTATACCTTCCATCTGATAGAAAATATCATCTTGCTGTATCAGCCTTTTTTCGAGGATTTGAAGGTAGATTTTATTGATTGTATCAGGAAAAATATCCACCGATCTTTTTACCCATCCAATGGCTGGATCAAGCGAACCATCCATCTCACCGGCAAGTCCAAGATTAAATGCAGCCTTTGACTGGTTTAATAACTGAGGATCGGTTAATGCCTTTTGCCAGTAAGATACTGCCCCGGTCCAGTTACCCTGCTGCGAACTTTTATATCCTTTTACAATTTCTTTACTCCCATTTTTAAATACCAACCGTTCGGTTTCGGTCCAATACGGCGAAATCCGCTTTCCATACCTGATGCCGGCATGGCTTGCTGATTTTAGCAATACCTCTTTCCTGAAATCAAATTCTTTTATAATATCATCAAAATGCCAGGGATCGGTTTGATAGTAGGAGGTGTCGGTGATAAGTTTTGAATCGTTTAATTTTGCTGAAAACGGATTAATAAAAAGCCATGAGCTGGTCAGGATTACTTCAAATTCGCCATAGTAGCCGCCCAAATCATCGGTAAGCACATTATATTTATCAAAAGTGCCTAAATTATTGAGAAGGATTACAGCATCGGCATTGTTTTGCTGGCAAACCTGCCTGATAACATCAACATCGTTCAGCGTAAAATCGTTTACCGACCTTGGGAAATGAAAATGGATAGAATCGTTGATAATGGCTTCAAATCGCCCGGAGGAGTTTAATAAATCGTGCAGGCTGTAAATTGATTCGGTCGCAATTTCATCGTAAAGATAGGTGGTATCCTGCTTAACCTGCTGCAACAAACTGTAAAATGTGCCTGTGGTATCTCCAGGCAAGCGATAAAGATTATGTGTTATCACTATTCTTTTTAAACCGGCAGGTAAAGCAATTTCGGCAGGTTCGAGCACCGTGATGGTAAAAAAATCGTATGTTTTGCAGGCGCTCAGCAAAACCAAAACCACAGTTGACAAGATTAAAGCAAACTTTCTCAACGACAACATCATTTTTAATAAAAGGCGAAATTAAGCAATTTCCAGGCCAGCCAAATCAGTTTACGAGTATTTTAACCTTTTGAGTTGAATATTTGCTGTCGATCTCCGGGAAATCGAGGCCAAACCTAAAAATCCGGTCGTGTTGGCTCATGAGTTTTGCATTAACAACATCCTTAATTTTACGGCTGTTGACGAAAACCTCAAATTCTTCGGATGAACCACTTTTTGCCTGAAAGGAGATTTCATAAATACCATTTTCAAAATTTGAACTGACTATTCTGATGCCTTCCGGCGAATCGCCCGGTTTTGGATGTGCGATGAGTGGCAAAACTTCGATCCCATTTTTAAATGAAATTTCGATTTTTGAGGTTTTGAAGATGTCAAAGTTCAGGATAATATATTCTTCATCAAATTGTTGAATGACTCCATCGAGCCTAATTTCCGATATTTCGGTTCCTGATGGGAAATTTGGTGAAAACTGAATTTGTAAGGATTCAGTTCACTGATGCGAAAAAATGAAGTTTACTTTGTTGTCGTCACGAAATTGCTTAAAATCCAGCAAATGATTGCCAACCCTGATGTTTTTGATGGTCACGGTATCCCAGTTTGCAGGAAAATCCGGTGAAAAAGCCAGGAAATTTTCGGTTGCATCAGGTTTTAAACCAAGCATTCCTTCGATGGCAGGCTGTAGAACCATGGTTTCGGACCAGCATTGGTGGCTG
>CAIYZW010001029.1 GCA_903930725.1 uncultured Bacteroidota bacterium | reverse complement strand
CATCCGTAAATATTAAAGAAAACCCTGATTTATTTGAAGTAGATGTAGCTGCGCCTGGCTTAAGCAAGAATGATTTTAAGTTGGAATTAGTCAATAACCTTCTGACAATTTCATCGGAAAAAAAGGTTGAGAACGAAACCAAGGAAGGAGAATTGTTTACCAAACATGAATTTAGTTATCAATCATTCACGCGATCGTTTACAATGCCTGAATTTGTTGATAATGAGAATATTACGGCAACATATGAAAATGGTATTTTGCATGTAAGCATCCCTAAAAAGGAGGAAGCAAAACCAAGACCTGCACGTATGATTGAGATTAAGTAAACCTTTTGTTAGTAAATGTACGAATAACTATACATAAAGAAAAACGGAGGCTACCAAGTGGCAACTTCCGTTTTTTTATGTATGATTTTCAAATTACAACTTACACATTAAATCTAAAATGCATAATATCACCATCTTGAGCCACATATTCTTTACCTTCCACGTTCATTTTACCAGCTTCCTTGCAAGCTGCTTCAGAACCCAATGAAATAAAATCAACATATTTAATTACCTCGGCACGAATAAAACCTTTTTCGAAATCGGTATGAATTACAGCTGCACATTGAGGTGCTTTCCACCCTCTGCCAAAAGTCCACGCACGTACTTCCTGCACGCCGCAAGTAAAATAGGTTTGTAAATCGAGTAAGTGATAAGCAGCGCGTATCAAGCGAGACACACCCGATTCGCTCAACCCAGCTTCTTCCAGAAACATTTGGCGCTCTTCGTAAGTTTCTAACTCAGCAATATCCGCTTCTGTGGCGGCTGCCACTACTAAAATTTCAGCATTTTCATCTACCACCGACGCTCTTAAGGCATCTACGTACGCATTTCCTTTTACTGCCGAAGCCTCGTCGACATTGCAAACATACATTACGGGTTTATCCGTAAGTAAATATAAGTCACTTACCAGTTTCTTTTGCTCTTTGTCAAGCACTACGGTTCGAGCTGACTTTCCTTGCAACAAAGCATCACGGTATTGAACCATAATATCATACGCCGCCTGAGCTTGTTTGTCTCCACCAGTTTTTGCTTGCTTCTGGGTTTTTACCATTCGGCTTTCCACAGTTTCTAAGTCTTTGAGCTGCAATTCGGTATCAATAATTTCTTTGTCGCGCACTGGATTAATGCTACCGTCTACGTGGGTGATATTTTCATCGTCGAAACACCGCAATACGTGCAAGATAGCATCGGTTTCGCGAATATTGGCAAGGAATTTATTGCCCAACCCTTCGCCTTTGCTAGCTCCTTTTACCAATCCTGCAATGTCTACAATTTCCACAGTGGTAGGCACAATACGGTTGGGATGCACCAATTCGGCCAATTTATTTAGACGTTCATCGGGCACCGTAATTACACCTACGTTGGGTTCTATAGTACAGAATGGAAAATTAGCTGCTTGAGCTTTAGCATTTGATAAACTGTTGAATAAAGTAGATTTACCTACATTGGGTAAACCAACGATACCACATTGAAGAGCCATATTTTTTTATTTGAAGATTTGAAAGTTTGAAGATTTGAAAGTTTGAAAGTTTGAAGATTTGAAAATTTGAAAATTTGAAGAATTTGAAGAATTATCATTTCAAAAATTATCTATTTACAAAAGCAATCTTTTTTTATTTACAAAAGCAATCTTTTTTT